>URCN01000025.1:0-19095 GCA_900546335.1 uncultured Streptococcus sp. | reverse complement strand
AAAATATCTGAGGCTGATGTCCAGGAAGCAACCAAAGAGATTCGTTTGGCCTTGCTGGAAGCCGACGTTGCTTTGCCTGTTGTAAAGGACTTTATCAAGAAAGTTCGTGAACGTGCAGTCGGACACGAGGTCATTGATACCCTCAATCCAGCCCAACAGATTATCAAAATCGTTGATGAGGAATTGACAGCTGTTTTAGGTTCCGATACGGCAGAAATTATCAAGTCACCAAAAATTCCAACCATTATCATGATGGTTGGTTTGCAGGGGGCTGGTAAAACAACATTTGCTGGTAAGCTGGCTAATAAACTCAAGAAGGAAGAAAATGCTCGTCCTTTGATGATTGCGGCAGATATTTATCGTCCAGCAGCCATCGATCAGCTGAAAACACTTGGACAACAAATCGATGTTCCTGTCTTTGCACTTGGAACAGAAGTGCCTGCTGTTGAAATTGTTCGCCAAGGTTTGGAGCAAGCGCAGGCCAATCACAACGACTATGTCTTGATTGATACGGCAGGGCGTTTACAAATCGATGAACTTCTCATGAATGAGCTTCGTGATGTTAAAGCACTTGCCCAACCAAATGAAATCCTACTCGTCATTGATGCCATGATCGGTCAGGAAGCGGCTAATGTTGCCCGTGAGTTTAATGCTCAGTTGGAAGTAACTGGTGTCATCCTTACCAAGATTGATGGGGATACTCGTGGTGGTGCAGCTTTGTCTGTTCGTCACATCACTGGAAAACCTATCAAGTTCACTGGTACGGGTGAAAAGATAACAGATATCGAAACCTTCCACCCAGACCGTATGTCAAGCCGTATCCTTGGTATGGGGGATATGCTCACTTTGATTGAGAAAGCTTCTCAAGAATACGATGAGCAAAAAGCTCTTGAAATGGCTGAGAAAATGCGCGAAAACACCTTTGATTTCAATGATTTCATTGATCAATTGGATCAGGTGCAAAATATGGGGCCAATGGAAGACTTACTCAAGATGATTCCAGGTATGGCTAACAATCCTGCCCTTCAAAATATGAAGGTGGATGAGCGCCAGATTGCGCGCAAACGTGCCATTGTGTCTTCTATGACACCTGAAGAACGCGAAAACCCTGATCTGTTAAATCCAAGTCGTCGCCGTCGTATCGCTGCTGGTTCTGGAAATACCTTTGTCGAAGTCAATAAATTTATCAAGGACTTTAACCAGGCCAAACAGCTCATGCAAGGTGTCATGTCTGGGGATATGAACAAGATGATGAAGCAGATGGGAATCAACCCAAATAACCTTCCAAAAAATATGCCAAATATGGGAGGGATGGATATGTCTGCCCTTGAAGGCATGATGGGACAAGGTGGAATGCCGGATATGTCAGGTCTCGGAGGAGCAGGCATGCCAGATATGAGCCAGATGTTTGGTGGCGGACTCAAGGGTAAAATTGGTGAATTTGCCATGAAACAGTCTATGAAACGCATGGCCAACAAAATGAAAAAAGCTAAGAAGAAGCGTAAATAAAAAAGGAAAGCAGAAGTGCTTTCCTTTTTGGTATAAAATATGTGCTTCCTATGATTAGGCAATTTTCTTAATTGAAAAATGACTAAATAGAAAGAGAGATTTCAAAGCCTTGCATCCATTCGGATTTTACTGTGATTTCGATTTTTAAAGCATCTGCTAATTGTTTGACCAGATAGAGGCCCATGCCTGTTGATTTTTTCCTTGTCTCTCCTGAATCACCTGTAAAACCTTTCTCAAAGATATGAGGGAAGTCACAAGCTTTAACTCCGCAGCCATTATCCCTAATAATCAGACTTGTACGTCCCTTGTCTTTTGATATATCAATATTGAGTTCTGGCTTGTCGGAGCTATATTTAATGGAATTGGCTAGGATTTGAGAGAGGATAAATTCAAAACTGCGTTGATCGGTGTAGTAGTTTCCCTGTATATTTTCTAGCTGAATCGTAAAATTCTTTTCTTTAAGCAAGGGATCAAAGTTTTCCAAAAGATCCTGAATACACTCTTGGAGGTCGACATCTTCAAATAGAAAATCATTTTTTTCACTTTTAACCCTGTAATAGAATAGTATCTGTGATACATTTCCTTGAATTTGATTTTTTACATAATCCAACTTAAAAGCTGTATCCTTTGGCAGCTGGTCACTTTGGTTGTCCAAAAGGAGGGAAAGAAGCGATAGAGGAAGTTTGATTTCATGAGCCCACTTTTCAACATAGTCCTCATAGTCGGCTAGTAATGAATTGAGCTTTCCTATTTCCGCCTGCCTTTGGTAGAGCGCATTTGCAATTTCTTCGATGCTTTCTTTCTCTGAGACAGTTGATAAACGCAATAATTCCAGCTCCGTATCTATCTTAGGATTGGCTATGAAGGCTTTATAAGCAGCTGATTTTTTTCTTTCTTTTCTTATAAGTAGGAGTGATAGGATAAAAAAGAGTAGGACTGTAGCTAAAAGATAGAGTAGGATGAGAGCTTGAAACATCCTCACGTCTGAAAGCCAAAGCAGAATCGCTGTGAATAGATCAAATGCCAAAAGAACAAGTAACCAGGACAGGTAAGTAGCTAGATATTTAAGATTCTGTTTCATCTGGACTTACCTCTTCTAGCTTGTAACCAATACCTCTGACGGACTTGACTTGAAGGGCAATGCCAGCCTGTTTCATCACCTTTTTGAGCCTTGCAATATTTACTTGAAGAGCATTTTCATCGATGAACTCAGTTGTGTTCCATAGTTTCATACATAGTTCTTCTTTTGTGACGACAGGAGCATTAGTAACCAATAAGGTTTCTAACAATTTCCCTTGATTTTGGGGGAGTAAAATCGAATGTCCGTTGATATAAAGGGTATAGGTTTGTCTATCCAGCAGAAAATTATCTTTTTCAAGTAGATTTTGTCTGCCTTCATAGCGTTTCAAGATATTTTCTATACGTGCCAAAAATCTTTCTTTCTTGAAAGGCTTTGTTAGATACTCATCTGCCCCTAATTTCAGGGCGTAAATCTCATCTTTTAGTTGTTCACGGGAGGTGAGAACCAATATGGGCACAGAGCGTTTTGACTTGAGATTTTTACAAATTTGAAAGCCAGTTTCTCCTGGTAAATTCAAATCCAGTATGATTAGATCTGTATCGTATTGCAGCACTTGCTGGCTTGTTTCTTTGAAGTCAGTCAACTTATCAACTTGGTAACCCGCTTTCTCTAACAAGATGACGATTTCATCTCGAATCAAGGCTTCATCTTCAATAACCAGAATATGCTTCATATCGGCTCCTCCTTTTCCTATTTTATTCTACCTTATTCATCTCTTTTGGGTTCCATTAAGGACAATAAGTACTTGTTGCTATTTTTCTTTACAATTCTGATATAGATGACTTCAAAGCCAGCTAAGAGCAGTACTATCAGCATGGCTGTGATAAATTTCTGCCCCATGACCATTCTTGCGCTAGCGGGCACTATTCCTGTGAGGAGGGAGCTTACTCCGAAGCTACTACTGATAAGTGCAAGAGCTATAGGTAGACCGAAATACCAGTTGATTTGCTTTTCTGACGATTTACAAAGAGTTTCGTAGTTGGCTCCGAGATGGATCAAGGTTTGGTATCGTCTGTAGGATTGTCTTTGTCCCATCAAAAACTGAACGCCAATGATTGTATTTGCAACGACAAGGAAAATGATTGCCAGATAAATAGTAATATAGCTAGCAGAGATAATGTAAAATAATTGGCGCCCCATATTTTGTATATAGCTTTCATAACCAAGAGAGGTTTGATTTAGCTTTTCATTGGTATCTGAGATAGCTCTCGTCAAGCCTTTTTCTTTGACCAGCTCAGGAGCCAAGATACCGCTGACATAGTTCGAGTAGCGACCGTCTGTATAGTTCATAAAGACTTCATCTGGGACTATGAGGGCAACAGAAATGGTTATTTCACGATCCGTTACGATTGACAAAGACTCCACTTCTCCAATCAATTTTACATCATTTCCCATGACTTTGATTTGAGGGTTTGTCTTTAGGACAGAGTTGACAAGACTCTCATCTGGGAGAAAATCTTTCCCCATATACAAGTAGGCTTCCTTGCTAGTTAATTCTAGAGGAGGGAGATTGGCAGCCTTTCTAAGTTCATTGTATTCGGAAACTGGTATGAGGTGGGAAGTAGTAGACTGTTTAAATCTTTGGAGCAAAATTTCCTTGTTCTTGCTGCCTTTTTGCTTTTTCAACTCCTTGATGACCTCTTCGAAGGCTACGGACTCGTGTTCTTTCGGTTTGCCGACTTTGATTTGCAGAATCTTTGAAAACTGTGATGCTAGTCCAGCAGCTTCAAGCTCTTTTTTTACTGTATTTACATCAAGATTTTCATCTGTATCCTGCTTGCCATCTCTAAATGTATAATCCAATACGTGGGTTTGATTGCCTGAATTGCCACTTGGAATAGCAACACCTGCTCCAAAGAGGCACAAGGCAGAGAAGATTAAGAGGGAGCAGATGGCCAGTATAGTTGAGCGCTGGATAACTAATTCCTGAATCTGTCTAAAATTATAGGCATGAAGTTTTCGATTGTTTCCAAGCTTGACCAAAAAGTCTATAAATAAACGCATACCAAAGAAGAGTAGGATAGTTCCCAGAGTTCCTAAGAGAACGGTGATGCCCATTGTTATGACATTTTCCCAAGCTCGTCTACTCATCCCCAAGTAATAGGCTGTTCCTAGAAGCAAAATTCCGAGGACGGAAGCAAGAAGGTACATCCCCTTGGGAAGTAGTTTCTTCATACCAGAAGGAGAATAGGATAACAGGTTTCCGATTTCCATATTGGCCGTCTTTGCACTTAAAAGGACAAAAACAGCTAATTTTACGGCTAGGAAGCCGATGACTGTATAGAGTAGAGCTGTGGTAGATAGAGAAAATTGATGCTCAATAATCCCTAGTCCCACAATTTTAGCGGTTATTAGGCTGATTAGTTCTGAAATCAAGATAGAAATTGGAAGGCCTATTCCAAGGGCAAGGACACTGTTTCTCAAATCCTCGAGCAGGAGTAGCAAGAACAGTTTGCTTCTTCGCATTCCCAGTGTGAGATAGACACCAAATTCATGTTTTCTCCTTTCCATCTGCATACTGCTTGCGAAGTAGACTAGAAAAAAGAGAATAAAGAGCGTTGCTACGTAAAGAATAGGAATCATGCTAAAGAGTTTATTTACAGCGTCACTCTCTATTTGTTTGAGAAAGATCATCACATCTTGATGGGACAAAGAAAGGATGATGTAAAAGGAGATAATAGAAAGAACCATGGAACTGAAATACAAGCCATTATTTTTTCGATCTCTCTTGCTATTTCTTGAGACTAATTTAGAAAACATCGCCATCACCTCCAGCTAGGGCTGCCATGACCTTTAGTATTCTGTGGTAAAAATCTTCTTGACTTTCTCTTGGATAATCGCGACGGATTTCATGGAATAGTTTTCCATCTTGGATAAACAAGATGCGATTGCAAAAGCTGGCTGCGACGGAATCGTGGGTCACCATGAGAATGGTGGTTTCTTCCACTTGATTCATTTCAGATAGTTTCTGCATCAAAATGCTTGCATTTTTAGAGTCCAAAGCCCCAGTGGGCTCATCTGCAAATACAATCTTAGGGTCTAAAATCAAGGCACGAGCAGCAGCTACCCTTTGTCGTTGACCACCTGATAATTGAGATGGGAACTTATCCAGAAGTTCAGAAATATCTAGATATTGGGAAAGCAATTCTAACCGAACCTTGCTTTCGTTGGCATCGACCTTGTGCAAAGACAAAGGGAGTAAAATATTTTCTTTGGCTGTCAGATTGTCCAAAAGCTCAAAATTCTGGAAGAGATAGCCAATTTCCTTACCACGATAATCAGCCAACTGGTTCCCTTTTAACTGACCTAAATCTTTTCCTTGCATTTGAATAGAGCCATCAGTTGGCTTGATGATTGTGGCGAGACAGTTAAGAAGGGTTGTTTTCCCAGAACCGCTACTCCCCATAATTCCTAAGAACTCACCTTTTACAACCTGAAAAGATATGCCATCCAAGGCCTTGGTGATATTCGGCTCTTTTTCATAATACTTTGTTAATGATTCTACTCGTAAAATGGTTTCCATGTGAAACACCTCCATCTTTTGCTACTTTCATTATAGTATGAATCAGAGTAGAATAACACTTACGGATGATGTAAGAAATCTTTATCACTGACTTTTATAGTCAGGTTATCGAAACTATACTTACTATATTATAGCATGATTTTAGGGATTTAAAAAGGGGAGTTGAAGCTCAAGGACTTTCCATATTACAAAAATTTCTGATTTTGAAAATATGAAAGAAAAAGCCTTAGAAACATTGATTTCTAGGGCTTTTTAAAATCATTAACTTTATTCCCACTCAACGGTTGCAGGTGGTTTACTTGTAATATCGTAGACGATACGGTTAACGTGGTCAACTTCGTTTACGATACGAACAGAGATTTTTTGAAGGACTTCCCAAGGAATTTTGGCAAAGTCAGCTGTCATACCATCAATAGAAGTGATGGCACGAATAGCAATCGTGTAGTCGTAAGTACGACCATCACCCATAACACCGACTGAACGAACACCTGTGTTGACAGTGAAGTATTGCCAGATATCACGGTCAAGTCCTGCTTTAGCGATTTCTTCACGAAGGATTGCGTCTGATTCACGGACTGTTTCTAGTTTTTCTTCAGTGATTTCACCCATGACACGGATAGCGAGTCCTGGTCCTGGGAATGGTTGACGCCATACGATGTGGTCTGGCATACCAAGCTCTGTACCGAGGGCACGGACTTCGTCTTTATAAAGAGTGTTCAATGGTTCAATCAGTTCAAACTGCATGTCTTCTGGAAGACCACCCACGTTGTGGTGTGATTTGATGGTTTGAGCAGTATCAGTTCCAGACTCAATCACGTCAGTGTATAGTGTTCCTTGAGCAAGGAATTTTACATCTTTTAGCTTACTTGCTTCGTCATCGAAGACATAAACAAACTCGTTACCGATAATCTTCCGTTTTTGTTCAGGATCAGAAACACCTGCAAGTTTATCAAGGAATCGTTTAGCAGCATCTGCCTTGACGATATTCAACCCAAACTTACCACCAAGCATGTCCATAACTTGGTCTGCTTCCCCTTTACGGAGAAGACCGTGGTCTACAAAGATACAGATTAATTGATCACCAATCGCTTTCTGGAGAAGAACGCCAACAACAGAAGAGTCAACACCACCTGATAGACCGAGAAGAACACGCTTGTCACCTACAGTTTCACGGATTTTCTTGATCTGCATATCAATGAAGTTGTCCATTGACCAGTCACCCTTAGCTTTACAGATGTTAAGGGCAAAGTTGCGAAGAATATCATTCCCGTATACAGAATGGCGAACTTCTGGGTGGAATTGGATACCATAGATGTGCTTGTCAGGGTTTTCAATAGCTGCATAAGGACAGTCTGCAGAAGTTCCAGTACGAACGAAATCAGCTGGAATCTCTGTAACAGCATCGCCATGGCTCATCAAAACAATCTGTTCTTCAGGAGTCCCTTCAAAGAGGGCAGAAGTGGTATGGGTAAGTGGTGATTGGCCATACTCGCGGTTACCAGCATCACCTGCAGGTACAACTTTTCCTCCAAGTTTATGAGTTAAAAGTTGCATACCATAGCAGATTCCCAAAATTGGAATGCCCAGTTCAAAAATTTCTTGGTCAATATCAAATGAACCATCTTCGTATACAGAGTTTGGTCCACCAGAGAGGATGATCCCTACAGGGTTAATCGCACGAACCTCTGCGACTGAGATTTTATGGCTTTTTAGCTCTGAAAAAACACCGATTTCACGAATACGGCGTGAAATCAGCTGGTTGTATTGGCTACCATAGTCCAGCACGATGATTTTTTCGACATCTTGCAAATCAGTTGAAATGTTGCTCATCTTTTTCCTTTCTCAAAAGAAATATCTTTTTCAATATTCTATCACAAATAGGGGCGAATTACCAACTAAACAAGGCAAAGTTTGACTTTTTCTTAGCAAATACGGTACAATGGAGAAAATAAAGAAAAGAAGTGAGAATCATGTTACCAGCTTATATGAAAATCCACGATCAGATCAAGAAGGATATAGATGAGCATCATTGGAAAATTGGAGAGAGACTTCCAAGTGAGCGAGATTTAGCTGAACAGTTTCAAGTTAGCCGGATGACATTACGCCAAGCCATCTCTCTCTTGGTTGAGGAGGGGGTTTTGGAGCGTCGTGTTGGAAGCGGAACCTTTGTTTCTAGCACTCGAGTTCAAGAAAAACTGCGGGGAACCACTAGTTTTACGGAGATTGTCAAATCCCAAGGGAAAGTTCCCTCTAGTCAGCTCATTTCTTACAGAAGAACCATTCCAAATGAGCAAGAGGTCGCTAAACTAGGGATTACTCCGACAGAGAATATTATTCGAATGGAACGGGTGCGTTACGCTGATCAAGTTCCTCTGGTCTATGAAGTAGCTTCTATCCCCGAAAAGTTTATTAAGAATTTTAAAAAAGAAGAAGTAACCAGTCATTTCTTTCAGACCTTGCAAGAACATGGTTACCGAATTGGAAAATCCCAACAGACAATTTATGCGAGATTGGCTAAGGAAAAGATTGCCCATTACTTAGAAGTCGAGAAAGGGCATGCCATTTTAGCCTTGACTCAGGTCTCTTATCTTGAAGATGGGACGGCTTTCGAGTATGTAAAGAGTCAATACGTGGGCGAGCGCTTTGAATTTTATCTTGAAAATAACTAGTCTAGAAAGGCTAGTTTTTTATTTTAGAAAAGATTAGAATTGTCAAAACAATCTGTCTATGCTTGATTTTATCTATTATTTACTATAAAATGAGAAGGAAAAACGTCAAACTTTTATATTGCAAATAGGAGAAAAAATGACAAAAACATTAAAACGTCCTGAGGTTTTATCACCTGCAGGAACTTTAGAGAAGCTGAAAGTAGCTGTTCAATATGGTGCGGACGCAGTCTTCATCGGTGGGCAGGCCTATGGTCTTCGTAGCCGTGCAGGAAACTTCACCTTTGAACAGATGGAAGAAGGCGTGCAGTTCGCTGCTAAGTACGGTGCCAAGGTCTATGTGGCTGCTAACATGGTTATGCACGAAGGAAACGAAGCTGGTGCAGGCGAATGGTTCCGTAAGTTGCGTGACATCGGAATTGCGGCAGTTATCGTGTCAGATCCGGCCTTGATTATGATTGCAGCAACAGAAGCACCAGGTCTAGAAATCCATCTTTCAACTCAAGCCAGTGCAACTAACTATGAAACTCTAGAGTTCTGGAAAGAACTTGGTCTAACTCGTGTGGTTTTGGCTCGTGAAGTTTCCATGGAAGAATTGGCAGAGATTCGCAAACGTACAGATGTTGAGATTGAGGCCTTTGTCCATGGAGCCATGTGTATTTCTTACTCAGGTCGCTGTACGCTTTCAAACCACATGAGTATGCGAGATGCTAACCGCGGGGGCTGTTCTCAGTCTTGCCGTTGGAAATACGACCTCTACGACATGCCCTTTGGTCAAGAACGCAAGAGTCTGAAAGGTGAAATCCCAGAAGAATTTTCGATGTCTGCCGTCGATATGTCTATGATTGACCATATCCCGGATATGATTGAAAATGGTGTAGACAGTCTTAAAATTGAAGGTCGTATGAAGTCGATTCACTATGTTTCGACAGTAACAAACTGCTACAAGGCGGCTGTGGATGCTTATCTAGAAAGCCCTGAGAAGTTTGAGGCTATCAAACAAGACTTGGTGGACGAGATGTGGAAGGTTGCTCAACGTGAACTGGCAACAGGTTTCTACTACGGTACGCCGTCTGAAAATGAACAGTTATTTGGCGCACGTCGTAAAATTCCTGAATACAAGTTTGTCGCTGAAGTGGTTGCTTATGATGATGCGACTCAAACGGCAACCATTCGTCAACGGAACGTAATCAACGAAGGTGACCAAGTTGAGTTTTATGGACCAGGTTTCCGTCATTTTGAGACTTATATAGAAGATCTTCATGATGCCAAGGGCAATAAAATCGACCGTGCTCCAAATCCAATGGAACTCTTGACAATCAAGGTCCCACAACCCGTTCAAGCAGGGGACATGGTCCGCGCTCTCAAGGAAGGTCTTATCAATCTCTATAAGGAAGATGGAACCAGCGTTACAGTTCGTGCCTAGAGAAGGAAATGTGAATGAATCAAGCACAAGGTTTGTTAGTTGATAATGAAGGTAGATGTATTCATTACCATGGTGAAAAGGATATCGTTTCCCTCCAGTGTTATGAGTGTAAAAAATACTATGCTTGTTATCAGTGCCACAATGCTATGGAAACGCATTTGTTTTCGCCCTATCCCTTGATGCTTTCTGAGGATCGACCGATCTTATGTGGGGGTTGTAAGAGGACAATGACTTTCCAAGATTACCAAAAACAGATGGCTTGTCCTTACTGCAGTGCACCATTTAATCCAGGTTGTAAACAACACTATTCCTACTATTTTAAATAAAATGAATCGATCCAAGTTCTTAACTTGGATTTTTCAGTTTGTTTCAGAAAATATAGTAAAATCAAGAAAAACACGCAAACTAAAATGTAAAAACTTTCTATAGAATAGGGTAAAAATAGCAAAAATAGAAATAAATCAGCTGAAACGCTTCCAACGTAAGTAAAAAGTTGACAAATCAAAATTTTAGGACTATACTAAGTAAGTAAATTTTAAATAAAAGGAGAATTCATCATGAATTTAACATTTTTCGGTCTTTGTCTTGCCTGTATGGGTGTATCTCTTGCAGAAGGTATGTTGATGAACGGTTTGTTCAAATCAGCAGCTCGCCAACCAGACATCATCCCACAATTACGTAGCTTAATGATCATGGGGATTGCCTTTATTGAAGGAACGTTCTTGGTTACCCTCGTCTTTTCATTCGTCATCAAATAGACAAATGGAACGAGAAGAAAAGGGAGGATTCTAGATGGAAGAAAGTATCAATCCAACCATCAATATTGGTCCTGTTACCTTTGATTTAACCATGTTAGCCATGACCTTGTTGATTGTGGGAGTTGTTTTTGGCTTTATCTATTGGGCAAGTCGCAATATGACTTTGAAACCCAAAGGAAAGCAAAATGTACTTGAGTATTTCTATGACTTCGTTATTGGATTTACAGAACCTAACATTGGTAAAAGCTACATGAAAGACTACTCGCTCTTTTTCCTTTGTCTATTTCTATTTATGGTACTGGCAAATAACCTCGGTTTGATGGCGAAACTTCAAACTACAGATGGGACAAACCTTTGGACATCGCCAACTGCAAATCTCCAGTTTGACTTGGCCTTGTCATTTGGAATTATCCTGATGACCCATATTGAAGGGATTCGTCGCCGTGGGATTAAAAAATATCTAAAAGCCTATATCACACCTGGCTTTATGACTCCCATGAATATCTTAGAAGAGTTTACCAACTTTTTATCACTTGCCTTGCGGGTGTTCGGAAATATCTTTGCTGGAGAAGTGATGGCTAGTTTGCTAATCACTCTATCTCATCAAGCTCTATATTGGTATCCAGTTGCTTTTGGTGCTAACTTGGCTTGGACAGCCTTTTCTGTCTTTATTTCCTGCATCCAAGCCTATGTGTTTACCATGTTGTCTTCTATGTACTTAGGAAATAAGATAAATGATGGAGAAGAGTAGAAAGGAGTAACAGATGCACGTAACAGTAGGTGAATTAATTGGTAACTTTATTTTAATCGCTGGCTCTTTTATCCTTTTGATTGTCTTAGTTAAGAAATATGCGTGGTCAAACCTGACAAGTGTCTTCGAAGAAAGGGCAAATAAAATTGCTGCTGATATTGATGGAGCTGAACAGGCTCGTCAAAAAGCAGAAACTCTTGCCCAAAAACGTGAAGATGAATTGGCTGGTAGTCGCAACGAAGCCAAAACAATCATTGAAAATGCTAAAGAGACTGCAGAGAAGAGTAAAGCAGATATTCTGGCAGATGCTAAAGTAGAAGCAGGTCGCTTAAAAGAGAAGGCGAATCAAGAAATTGCTCAGAATAAAGCTGAGGCTTTGCAAAGTGTTAAGGGAGAGGTGGCAGATTTGACGATTAGTCTCGCTGGTAAAATCATCTCAAAAAACCTTGACAGTCATGCTCATAAGGAACTCATTGATCAGTATATCGATCAGCTAGGAGAAGCCTAATGGACAAGAAAACAGCAAAGGTAATTGAAAAATACAGCATGCCTTTTGTCCAATTAGTGATTGAAAAAGGAGAAGAGGACCGGATTTTTTCAGACTTGGATCAAATCAAGCAAGTCGCAGAAGAAACGGGCTTACCTTCTTTTTTAGCTCAGGTGGCAGTTGATGAGTCTGATAAGGAAAAAACAGTTGGTTTCTTTCAAGACTCTGTCTCACCTTTAATGCAAAACTTTATTCAGGTTCTGATTTACAATCACAGAGCAAATCTTTTTTATGATATCATTGTTGATTGTTTGAATCGTCTTGAAAGAGAAACCAATCATTTTGTAGTCACGATTTCCTCAGCTCATCCTTTAACGGACGAGCAGAAGGAACGTTTGCTTCCCTTGATAGAGAAAAAAATGTCTCTGAAAGTACGGAGTATCAAAGAACAAATTGATGAAGGACTCATTGGTGGTTTTGTTATTTTTGCTAATCACAAGACAATTGATGTGAGTATAAAACAACAACTTCGAGTTGTTAAAGAAAATTTGAAATAGAAAGTGGTGTTCTTTTGGCAATTAACGCACAAGAAATCAGCGCTTTAATTAAGCAACAAATTGAAAATTTCAAACCCAATTTTGATGTGTCTGAAACAGGTGTTGTAACCTATATCGGGGACGGAATTGCGCGTGCTCACGGTCTTGAAAATGCCATGAGTGGAGAGCTGTTGATCTTTGAAAACGGCTCTTATGGGATGGCGCAAAACTTGGAGTCTACAGACGTTGGGATTATCATCCTTGGAGACTTTACAGATATTCGTGAAGGTGATACCATTCGCCGTACAGGTAAAATCATGGAAGTTCCTGTGGGGGATAGCCTGATCGGACGTGTTGTCGACCCACTTGGTCGTCCAGTTGATGGTCTTGGTGACATCCATACTGACAAGACTCGTCCAGTAGAAGCGCCAGCTCCTGGCGTTATGCAACGTAAGTCTGTATCAGAACCATTGCAAACAGGTTTGAAAGCTATTGACGCCCTTGTTCCGATTGGTCGTGGTCAACGTGAGTTGATTATCGGTGACCGTCAGACAGGGAAAACAACTATTGCAATTGATACAATCTTGAACCAAAAAGGTCAAGATATGATTTGTATCTACGTAGCGATTGGACAAAAAGAATCAACAGTCCGTACACAAGTAGAAACACTTCGTCAGTACGGTGCCTTGGACTACACAATCGTTGTGACAGCCTCTGCTTCACAACCATCTCCATTGCTCTTCCTAGCTCCTTATGCTGGGGTAGCTATGGCAGAAGAATTTATGTACCAAGGCAAGCATGTTTTGATCGTTTACGATGATCTTTCAAAACAAGCGGTCGCTTATCGTGAGCTTTCCCTCTTGCTTCGTCGTCCACCAGGTCGTGAAGCCTTCCCAGGGGATGTTTTCTACCTTCACAGTCGTTTGCTTGAGCGCTCAGCTAAAGTTTCTGATGAACTTGGAGGTGGATCTATTACAGCCCTACCATTTATCGAGACACAAGCAGGAGATATCTCTGCCTATATCGCAACCAACGTGATTTCTATCACTGACGGACAAATCTTCCTTGGTGATGGTCTCTTCAATGCGGGTATTCGTCCAGCCATCGATGCGGGTTCATCTGTATCCCGTGTAGGTGGTTCAGCACAGATTAAAGCTATGAAGAAAGTTGCTGGTACACTCCGTATCGACCTTGCTTCATACCGTGAGTTGGAAGC
Organism: uncultured Streptococcus sp.; assembly: GCA_900546335.1. GTDB lineage: Bacteria > Bacillota > Bacilli > Lactobacillales > Streptococcaceae > Streptococcus. The sequence continues at coordinate 5,142 of URCN01000025.1, read as the reverse complement.
CTTCACTAAGTTTGGTTCTGACTTGGATGCAGCAACACAGGCTAAGTTGAACCGTGGACGTCGTACTGTGGAAGTATTGAAACAACCTGTTCATAAACCACTACCTGTTGAGAAACAAGTAACCATTCTCTATGCTTTGACACATGGTTTCTTGGATACGATTCCTGTAGATGACATTGTTCGTTTTGAGGAAGAGTTCCATACTTTCTTTGATGCTCATTATCCAGAGATTTTGGAAACCATTCGTGAAACAAAAGACTTGCCAGAAGAAGAAGTCTTGGATGCTGCGATTACAGAGTTTCTCAATCAATCCAGCTTCCAATAAGAATAGAGGTGTCAGATGGCAGTATCTCTAAATGATATTAAAACAAAAATCGCCTCAACCAAAAACACTAGTCAAATCACTAATGCCATGCAAATGGTATCGGCTGCCAAACTCGGTCGCTCTGAAGAAGCAGCTCGCAACTTCCAAGTTTACGCTCAGAAAGTTCGTAAGCTTTTGACGGATATTCTGCATGGTAACGGATCCGGTGGTTCTACCAATCCGATGCTCATCAGTCGCCCAGTTAAGAAAACAGGCTATATCGTTATTACTTCAGACCGTGGCTTGGTTGGAGGTTATAATGCTTCCATCCTTAAAGCCGTTATGGAGTTAAAAGAAGAATATCATCCAGATGGTAAAGATTTTGAGATAATCTGTATCGGTGGTATGGGAGCTGATTTCTTTAAGGCTCGTGGTATTCAGCCAATCTATGAACTACGCGGCTTGGCAGATCAACCTAGTTTTGATGAAGTTCGTAAAATTATTTCAAAAACGATTGAGATGTACCAAAACGAACTTTTTGATGAATTGTACGTCTGCTACAACCATCATGTCAATACTCTCACAAGTCAAATGCGTGTGGAACAAATGCTTCCGATTGTTGACTTGGATCCAAATGAAGCGGATGAAGAGTATAGCTTGACCTTTGAGTTGGAAACGAGCCGTGATGAGATTCTAGAGCAGTTGTTGCCACAGTATGCCGAAAGTATGATTTATGGGGCTATTATCGATGCCAAGACAGCTGAGAATGCTGCAGGTATGACCGCCATGCAAACGGCGACTGATAATGCCAAGAAGGTTATCAATGATTTGACAATCCAGTATAACCGTGCTAGACAGGCGGCGATTACACAAGAAATTACAGAAATCGTAGCGGGGGCTAGTGCCTTAGAATAAGGCTTTGCCTCCCTCGTATCAAAATGAACTTAGGACCTAGTTGAGCTAGGAACCGACAGTATCTTATATAGAATAGGAGAAGGAGATGAGTTCAGGTAAAATTGCTCAGGTTATCGGACCCGTTGTAGACGTCTTGTTTGCAGCAGGGGAAACACTTCCTGAGATTAATAATGCACTTGTCGTCTACAAAAATGACGAAAGAAAAACAAAAATCGTCCTTGAAGTAGCCTTGGAGTTGGGTGATGGTATGGTCCGTACGATCGCCATGGAATCAACAGATGGTTTGACTCGTGGAATGGAAGTTTTGGACACAGGCCGTCCAATCTCTGTACCAGTAGGTAAAGAAACTTTGGGACGTGTCTTCAACGTTTTGGGAGATACCATTGACTTGGATGCTCCTTTCGCTGAGGACGCTGAGCGTCAGCCAATTCATAAGAAAGCTCCAACTTTTGATGAATTGTCTACCTCATCTGAAATCTTGGAAACAGGGATTAAGGTTATCGACCTTCTTGCCCCTTACCTTAAAGGTGGGAAAGTTGGACTCTTCGGTGGTGCCGGAGTTGGTAAAACTGTCTTGATCCAAGAATTGATTCACAACATTGCCCAAGAACACGGTGGTATTTCAGTATTTACTGGTGTTGGGGAACGTACTCGTGAAGGGAACGACCTATACTGGGAAATGAAAGAATCAGGCGTTATCGAGAAAACAGCCATGGTATTTGGTCAGATGAATGAGCCACCAGGAGCACGTATGCGTGTTGCCCTTACTGGTTTGACAATCGCCGAATACTTCCGTGATGTAGAAGGCCAAGATGTGCTTCTTTTCATTGACAATATCTTCCGTTTCACTCAAGCTGGTTCAGAAGTATCTGCCCTTTTGGGTCGGATGCCTTCAGCCGTTGGTTACCAGCCAACACTTGCTACAGAAATGGGTCAATTGCAAGAGCGTATCACGTCAACTAAGAAGGGTTCTGTAACCTCTATCCAAGCCATCTATGTGCCTGCGGATGACTATACTGACCCGGCACCAGCAACAGCCTTCGCTCACTTGGATTCAACTACAAACTTGGAACGTAAGTTGGTACAGTTGGGTATTTACCCAGCCGTTGACCCTCTAGCTTCAAGCTCTCGTGCCTTGGCACCTGAGATTGTTGGTGAGGAGCACTATGCAGTTGCTGCTGAGGTTAAACGTGTCCTTCAACGTTACCATGAATTGCAAGATATCATTGCTATCCTTGGTATGGATGAACTTTCTGATGAAGAAAAGACTTTGGTTGCACGTGCCCGTCGTATCCAGTTCTTCTTGTCTCAAAACTTTAACGTTGCAGAACAATTTACTGGTCAACCTGGTTCTTATGTGCCAGTAGCGGAAACAGTTCGCGGCTTTAAGGAAATCCTGGAAGGAAAACATGACCAGCTACCAGAAGATGCCTTCCGTGGTGTCGGTTCAATCGAAGACGTCATTGCTAAGGCAGAGAAAATGGGATTTTAAGAGGTGATCTATGGCTCATTTAACTGTCCAGATCGTGACACCAGATGGCCTCGTCTATGATCACCATGCCAGCTTTGTATCGGTACGAACTCTGGATGGTGAGATGGGGATCTTGCCACGACATGAAAATATGATTGCGGTTCTAGCGGTTGATGAAGTGAAGGTAAAACGTATCGATGATGATACTCATGTGAACTGGATTGCAGTGAACGGAGGAATTATCGAGATTGCTAATGATATCATTACTATTGTAGCAGACTCAGCAGAGCGTGCTCGTGATATTGACATCAGTCGTGCAGAACGCGCGAAACTTCGCGCTGAACGAGAAATCGAAGAAGCTCATGACAAGCATTTGATTGACCAAGAGCGTCGTGCGAAAATCGCATTGCAGCGTGCTATCAACCGTATTAATGTTGGAAATAGACTATAAAAAAAATGAACTTGAAACTCAAGTTCATTTTTTTTAGTGTGGGAAGTTGATGCAGACTGCTTCAGGGACATGGAAGTCGTTAGAAAGCTCTGCAAGACGACCACTTTTAGGATTGCGCTTAAAGACGGTTGCGTTATCAGAATCTTGATGAACAGCAATGAGAAACTCTTGATCAGGAGTTAGGTCGAAATCACGTGGATTTTTACCATGGCTTGGTACAATCTCTAATAATTCCAAGCTACCATCAGCGAGGATTGTATAGACTGCAATGGAATCATGACCTCGGTTGGATGCATAGAGGTATTTGCCATCTTTTGAAAGACGAATGGCAGCAGTAGCATTAAAGCCTTCGTATCCATCTGGTAAGGTTGAAATAACTTGCATGCGTTCAAATTCACCAACCCCATCATAAATCAAGACCTCTATAGTGCTATTAAGTTCGCAGATGAGATAGGCAATCTTATAGTGGTGGTGGAAAACGATGTGGCGTGCACCTGCTCCAGCTTGGCTGTGATAAGTGTAGAGTTTATTTAGTTTTCCTTCTGGACTAACATCATAGGTTGTTACCTCATCTGTTCCTAGATCGCAGGTGACGAGGTACTGGTCAGGTGTTAGATCCGTAAAGTGTACATGTGGGGAAGTTTGGTTTTCATGAGGACCTTGTTCACTATGCTGATCTAGATCTGTTTGGATGAGGCTACCATCCGTTTGACGTTTATAAACCAGAACTTGACCTTTATGATAGTTGGCCCCATAAACGAGACCACGTTTTTCATCCACTGCCACATAACAATGGGGAGCGCCTTCTTCAACCACATGATTTAGCAAAGCGCCATCTGTCTTGTAAGCAGCGATTCCACCTAAGCCATCCTGGCTCCCTACGGTGTATAAGTGTTGCTGTTGGTCAAAGGCAAGGTAGGTTGGACTTGGTTCAGCAGCAAAGAGTTCAAGATTTGCGAGCTGGCCTGTTTCTGTATCAAAATCTGCCTTGTAAATCCCTTTAGATAAGCGACGAGTGTAAGTTCCAAAATAAACAGTTTCTTTCATGTCCATACCTCTTAATAATGATAAGTTCATTATACCACAAAATGGCAGTCATGAAGCATCAGATTCATCCATGTAAGCACTTTAAAAAAGAGTTATTTTAGTCTAAAAATGGTATAATGAGAGAATGACAGAAAGGATGTATTTATGGAACATAAAGAGAAACATTTTAGCCTATCTTGGTTTTTTAAGTGGTTTTTAGATAATAAAGCCATCACTGTATTTTTAGTAACCTTGTTACTGGGGCTAAATATTTTCATTCTAAGTAAGATTAGTTTTATCTTTTTACCAGTTTTGGATTTTCTTGGGGTTGTCATGTTGCCAGTTATTTTATCTGGTTTACTTTATTACCTCCTCAATCCGATTGTAGACTGGATGGAGAAGCACAAAATCAATCGTGTCCTTGCCATTAGTATTGTTTTTGTTATTATTGGACTCTTTATCATTTGGGGGCTGGCAGTCGCAATTCCTAATCTGCAACGCCAAGTCTTAAATTTTGCGAAGAATGTGCCGACATACCTGGAAGATGCTGATAAGGTGATCAATGACCTTGTAACCAAACGCTTGCCAGATGATTTTAGACCACAGTTGGAGCAGGTTCTTTCCAATGTTTCTAGTGAGGCGACCATGTGGGCCAGCAAAATCTCTTCTCAAGCTGTTAACTGGGTTAGCGCCTTTATCAGTAGCGTTTCCCAAGTCATTGTTGCGGTTATTATCGTACCCTTCATGCTCTTTTATCTTTTGAGAGATGGGAAAGGCTTGCGAGATTACCTGACTAAATTCATCCCAAACAAGTTAAAAGAACCTGTCGGACAAGTTTTGTCAGATGTTAATAAACAGTTGTCAAACTATGTTAGAGGGCAGGTTACAGTTGCTATTATCGTGGCAATTATGTTTATTATCTTCTTTAAAATTATTGGTCTCAGATATGCTGTGACTCTGGGGATCACGGCTGGT
>URCN01000024.1:0-19460 GCA_900546335.1 uncultured Streptococcus sp. | reverse complement strand
GAGCAACCTGCGGCTAGCTTCCTAGTTTGCTCTTTGATTTTCATTGAGTATTAGAGCTTGTGACTATAAAACTATTCTTGAAGCAAGCAATTTGTCTCCTAGACTTGAAATAAAGCACATTTCTCTATATAATAATACTCATATAGAAAACACTTTTAGAAAGATGCCTATGCTTCCATATCCATTTTCATATTTTTCAAGTATTTGGGGATTTCGTAAGCCCCTGTCAAAACGTTTTGGACTCAACTGGTTTCAACTCCTCTTTACTAGCATTTTCCTCATCAGCTTGTCTATGGTTCCAATTGCCATTCAAAACAGCTCACAGGAAACGTATCCACTGGATACGTTTATCGATAATGTCTACACACCCCTGACAGATGAAGCGATCATGGATTTGTCGGAGAATGCGCAGATAATAGATGGAAAACTGAGCTATGCTGGAACTAAAAATCAGCAGCCTTCTCTTTTAATTGGCCCAAGCCAAAACAAAGAATTGCCAAAGGACTTGCAACTTCATTTTGATACGGAAGAACTCGTCATCAGTAAGGAAAGTAAGGAACTAACTCGCATTCGCTACCACGCGATTCAAACGGAGAGTTTCCAGAGTAAGGAAGATCTAACCCAAGCCATTTCTAAAGATTGGTACCAACAAAATCGGGTCTATATCAGTCTCTTTCTCGTTCTTGGTGCAAGCTTCCTCTTTGGATTGAATTTCTTCATTGTCTCTCTTGGAGCTAGTCTCCTCCTTTATATCACCAAAAAATCACGCCTCTTTTCATTTAGGACCTTTAAAGAGTGCTACCACTTTATCTTAAACTGTTTAGGATTACCCACTCTGATTACGCTTATTTTGGGACTTTTTGGCCAAAATATGACAACGCTTATCACTGTACAAAACATTCTTTTTGTTCTTTATCTGGTCACTATTTTTTACAAGACACATTTCCGTGATCCAGATTATCATAAATAGGAGATTTTTATGCCCGTGACGATTAAAGATGTGGCTAAAGCAGCAGGTGTCTCACCTTCAACTGTTACCCGCGTCATCCAAAATAAATCAACGATTAGTGATGAAACCAAAAAACGAGTTCGCAAGGCGATGAAGGAGCTCAACTACCATCCCAACCTCAATGCTCGTAGCTTGGTAAGTAGCTATACTCAGGTTATCGGTCTGGTGCTTCCTGATGACTCGGATGCCTTTTACCAAAATCCTTTCTTCCCATCTGTCCTACGAGGGATTGCCCAAGTCGCGTCTGAAAACCACTACGCTATCCAGATTGCAACGGGGAAAGATGCAAAAGAGCGGCTCAAAGCTATTTCTCAGATGGTCTATGGTAAGCGTGTAGATGGTTTGATTTTCCTCTATGCTGAAGAAGAAGATCCTCTGGTCAAGCTAGTAGCCGATGAGCAGTTCCCTTTCCTCATTCTCGGAAAATCTACTTCACCCTTTATCCCTCTTGTTGATAATGACAATGTACAGGCGGGCTTTGATGCGACAGAGTATTTCATCAAAAAAGGATGCAAACGAATTGCCTTCATCGGGGGGACAAAGCGACTCTTCGTAACGCAAGATCGTCTAACTGGCTATGAGTCCGCACTCAAACAACACCAACTTCCGATTGATACCAACTTAATCTACTTTGCAACCGAATTTCTAGAAGAAAAAGGGTATCAGTTCAGTGAACTCCTATTCAATCACGATCCGCAGATTGATGCTATCATCACAACCGACAGTCTCCTAGCCGAAGGAGCCTGTGACTATATCGCTAAGCACAAACTGGATGTTCCTGTCCTCAGCTTCGACTCAGTCAATCCTCGACTTGACCTCGTAGCTTATGTGGATATCAATAGTCTAGAACTTGGGCGCGTTTCCTTTGAAACCATTCTCCAGATCATCAACGATGCTAAAAACAATAAACAGATTTGTTACCGCCAGTTGATTGGACACAAAATTATCGAAAAATAAAGACCAGCCCCAAGGCTGGTCTTTTGAGTATTATTAATTGTCTGTTTCTACGAATCGTCCTAGGATGTGGACATTTTCGGATACAGAGACAAAGGCTGTCGGATCAACCTGTTTCATGATGTGTTTAAAATCATTAAACTCTGCTCGTGTGATAACCGTAATCAAGACTGCTTTTCTCTCATGATTATAGGTCCCTTCTGCATCGTGGATCATGGTTGCTCCGCGGTGCAATTTTTTATGGATTTTTGCGATTACCTTGTCAGGATTATTGGTCACAATCATGGCCTGCATGCGTTTTTGCTTTGTAAAGACAGCGTCTGTCACACGACTGGAGACAAAGATGGTAATCATGGAGTAAAGGGCGTATTTCCAACCAAAGGTCAAACCTGCTATCAGCATGATGGTTCCATTTACCAAGAAAGAAATACTGCCGACATTTCTCCCTGTTTTCTTTCGAATGGTCAGACTGACGATATCTGTACCTCCGCTAGAAATATTGTTACGGAGCGCAAAACCAATCCCCAAGCCCATGACAACACCCCCAAAAAGGGCATTGATGATGGGATCCTCTGTCAAGGTCACAACTGGCACAAGCTGGATAAAGAGGGAACTCATGGATACTGTGATAAAGGTAAAGATTGTAAACTTATGCCCAATCTGATACCAAGCCAAAATCATCAATGGAAAATTGATAGCATAAAAGGTTAGCGATATTGGAATGTAAAATCCAAACCAGTGATTGCTCAAGGCAGAGATAATCTGTGCCAGACCCGTCGCACCACTGGAGTAAACATGTCCTGGTTGAAAAAAGAAATTGACTGCTACTGCTGATAAAAAGCCATAAACCAGAGAAGCCGAAACTTTCTCATCATATTTTTCCCGAGAGATACTTTGTAAGACACGTAAGATTTTTATCTGATAAGCAAAGCGGCGCAGATAATAGCGCCACCGCTTAATTTGTTTTGCTTGTTTCATCTTCTTCTACTTGTAAGCTGAGTTCCTCTAGTTGTTTGAGAGCGACTGTTGATGGAGCTTGTGTCATTGGGTCGGTTGCCTTATTGTTCTTAGGAAAGGCAATGACTTCACGGATATTTTCTTCTCCTGCAAGCAACATGACAAAACGGTCAAGACCGATCGCCAAACCACCGTGTGGTGGGAAACCATAGTCCATAGCCTCAAGAAGGAAACCAAACTGGTCATTTGCTTCTTCGGCTGAGAAACCAAGAGCCTTGAACATGCGTTCTTGAAGGTCTTTTTGGTTGATACGAAGGCTACCACCACCCAGCTCATAACCGTTCAAGACGATATCGTAAGCAATGGCACGAACCTTAGCCAAATCACCTTCTAATTCGTGAGCTGTTTCTTCCTGTGGAAGGGTGAACGGATGGTGGGCGCTCATGTAGCGCTCTTCTTCTTCAGACCATTCAAACATTGGCCAGTCAACTACCCAGAGGAAGTTAAATTTGTCGTTATCAATCAAGCCAAGCTCTTTGGCAATACGTCCACGAAGGGCGCCTAGTGTTGCATTCGCCACTTCAAGCGTATCCGCCACAAAGAGAACCAAATCCTTATCTTCAAGACCAAGTGCTGCAGTCAATTCTGCTTGGATACCAGTCAAGAATTTGGCAACCGGTCCATTTAATTCTCCATCCACTACCTTGACCCAAGCAAGACCTTTGGCACCGTACTGTTTGGCTACTTCGGTCATCTTGTCGATGTCTTTACGTGAGTAGTTGTCCGCAGCTCCTTTGACTACAATGGCTTTAACAGCAGGTGCTTCTGAGAAGACTTTAAAATCAACACCCTTGACAACTTCTGTCAGGTCCTGAAGCAACATGTCAAAACGCGTATCTGGCTTGTCAGAACCGTAAAGAGCCATCGCGTCATCGTACTTCATACGAGGAAATGGAAGCGTTACTTCGATGCCTTTTGTTTCCTTCATCACGCGCGCAATCAAGCCTTCTGTGATATCTTGAATTTCTTGCTCACTAAGGAATGACGTTTCCAAGTCGACCTGGGTAAACTCAGGCTGACGGTCTCCACGCAAGTCTTCATCACGGAAACATTTGACGATTTGGTAATAGCGGTCAAATCCAGCATTCATCAAGAGCTGTTTGGTAATCTGTGGGCTCTGAGGAAGAGCGTAGAAATGCCCTTTATTGACACGAGATGGCACCAAATAGTCACGCGCCCCTTCTGGCGTTGACTTCGAAAGGAATGGCGTCTCCACATCGATAAATTCCAACTCATCCAAGTAGTTGCGGATAGAATGAGTCACCTTAGCACGAAGTTTAAGATTTTCCAACATTTCTGGACGACGAAGGTCAAGGTATCGGTAACGCAAACGTGTATCGTCATTGGCCTCAATCCCATCTTTAATCTCAAAAGGTGTTGTTTTAGCTGTATTAAGAACAGTAAGGGCTGTCACATTCAATTCAACTGCACCAGTTGGCAACTTATCATTGGCTTGCTCACGCGCAGCAACTTGACCAGTCACCTCGATGACAAATTCGCTACGAAGACTTTCAGCTGTTGCCATAACCTCTGCAGAAACTTTTTCAGGGTTGATAACCAACTGCATGATTCCTTCACGGTCACGAAGATCGATAAAGATCAAACCACCTAGGTCACGACGACGGCCAACCCATCCTTTCAAGGTCATTTCTTGTCCGATGTGTTCCTCACGAACACGACCAGCATACATACTACGTTTCATTTCTTCTCTCCTCTTTTATTCTGTTACTATTTTACCATAAAAGCGCAGGCTCTTCATGAAAATCAGCAGAAAAGTTTGATTGACTTTAGGAATCAAAACAAACAGACAAAAAATCCGATGAAAACGTCATCGGATTCTCTGATTATGATTCTTAATCTTTTTTACGCTTTTCAGCAATCTCAGCTGCCTTTTTAGGTAGAACAATCTCCGTCGCATAGGCCGTCGCAAAGCGCATGATTCCTGCAATAGGCGCAAAGACAACTGCTAGATAGTTGTAAAAGAAATCGCCTTTAAAGGCATAGGCAAGTGCCCCGATAATAAAGAAGAGAACGACCGCCTGTATCACTGCTAATAAAATTACTCGTTTCATGTGACCTCCTGACTCTATTATAGCATGAGTATCATCAAAAAGCCGATTAAATTATTCAAAGCGTGGAGAGAAATGCTGTAAAGAAGACCTTTTCGGCTCACATAAGCCAGACCCAAACTCAATCCCAGACTAGCATAAACTAAAAACTGTTGCAAAGTCCCTGGAAAATGAATCAAGGCAAAAAGCACACTCGATACGAGGAGAAACAGAGCTGTCTGTTTGCTGTTATTTTGCTTAGGAAAGAGATAGCGCGCCAGCATCCCTCTAAAGATGAGTTCTTCCGTCAGAGGAGCAAAGACTACCACCATAAAGAAACCAAAGACAGGCTGAGCCACTGTCAGTTGAGATACGATTTGTTGATTGACCGACGGATCATCTGGCAAAAAGAACTGGGCCGTAATCGCCACTAGCAAAACCAGGGTAGGCAACCAGATATAACGATTAAAAGCAGTCGTCTGGATGCTAACCTTTTCTGTCTGATACCATCTGTAAACTCCATAAACATAGGCCCCTGATAGGGCGACATAAAGTGGCGAGACTCCAAAGATTGAAGCCCCTAGTTCAAGAGCTGACAGCGCCATACTCTGAACCAGACCATAGCCAAAGAAAAAGGATAGAACAGCTAGAAGAAACCAACCAAGATTTTTAAGTAAGTTCATATGGGCCTCCTATTTTCCTTTATAACTATTTTTCAATACGAAGAGACTAGCTAATCCTAGCAAAAGGATCCATGCTAGCAAAAGAGCAAGACTTCTCAAAGATAACTCTCCGCCACCTTCTTTTAACAGACTTACCAAAGGACCAATGAAAGAATAGTCCAACAGTTTTTGTGCAGTTTCATTTTGAACGGCAAGAATGGGCAAGAAAGAGATGGTCAGCATAGGAAAAATACTATACACTTGCGCCTTAGACTGGGTATCTGATACTGCACCAATAAGAAGATTAAGAAAGATTATACTGATGGTCGCTAGAAGCAGATAGAGGCCATAGGTAAGAAAGTAGTTTGTCAAATCAACTTTAAGATAGAGAGGTAAAACAACCATAGAAAGAAACATCACGAGAAGAGGAAGAGCCATCATACTCATAGTATACTCTGTTGCTGTCACACCACTTAGTATAAGTGATTTAAGATTACGTTTTTCCTTATCCTCAGCCATCATAATCGATACCATATAACCACTTCCCATACTCAAGACCATCGTCAGACTCATAGAGAGGAGAAACATACTCAATTCTCCACTCTTGTTTAAAAATTCATTATACAGGATAGCAATACCAAAGGGCATTAATAAAGTCGCTAACAAGGTTGAATTGCTAATAAGAACTTGCAACCTTAACCAAAGAAGGGCATTTAATTTTCTAAACATCTAACTTTTCTCCTGTCAATCTAATAAAGATTTCTTCTAAAGTCGGTTCACAAGAATGAACAGCTATTAGATTTGTCGTATTCAAATGAGGCAATTCTTCAAAAGGAACCACTTGCTCGCGACCATCTTGGTAGCGTAAACGGACCTTTTTATCCACATGGTATTTCTGGATAATCTCTTGTGGGCTACCATACTCAATCAAGATTCCCTTATTTAAAAGAGAGAGTCGATCGCAAAGCAAGGTTGCTTCATTCATATCGTGGGTTGTTAAAAAGATCGTTGTCCCAGCCTGCTTCAGTTCCTGTAAGAGAGCATGAATCGATTTTGAGGTGGTAGGATCAAGACCACTTGTCGGCTCATCTAGAAAGAGGATTTTAGGGGCATTTAGAAGAGCACGAGCCAAGAACATTCGCTGTTTCATACCTGTAGATAGTTTTTCCGCGATAAGATTTTTGGCATCTGATAACCCAACTTGATCAAGCACTGTATCTACTCTAGAAGCTTTAAGACCGTATAATTTTGCATAAATGAGCAGATTTTTATAGAGGCTCATCTTTTCATAAAAGCCACTGCTATCACTAACAATCCCGATTTGTTCCAAATCATTTGAAGTCAAATTTCGAGAGGACTTTCCTAGAAGAACGGTCTCACCCTGATCTGCAGCTAACTGCCCCGTCAGAACATTGATCATAGTTGTTTTACCTGAACCTGAAGGTCCTAGGAAGCCAAAGATTTCACCTTCTTGAATCTCAAAAGAAATCTGATGCAGAGCTTTCTTGCTTCCAAAACTTTTGCTTACATTTTCAACACGAATCATAGGAACTCCTTTATTTGAAATAACGTTTCACCATAGGTAACCGCATCACATTGATATAAATATGGATCACTCCTACAAGAAAGAGGGCTAGCAGCTGAATTTCTCCTGTCAAGAAAGAAACGATAAAAAGAAAAATATATAAGGCTGGCAAAACATACTGATTTAATTGAAATAAAATTTGAAAACTCTGTTCCAAATTAGCCTTACACTCCCCTTCATCGTAAGAATTGACATAGTCTAAAACATCCTTTGGTGTAGAGAAAAGAGGCAAATCAAACTGACGAACAATCGCAATAGTTTTAGAAAGAGATTTTTGAGCGACTAAGAATACCACAAAGGCTAAGAAAGAAAGGGAAAACGTTTGAGGGCTTGTATGCAATATAACCACTTCACTTAATGAGATAAAAATAGCCAATGGAATCGCTACTCCTGCAATATTAAAAGTAGTGGTTCCAAACTCAAGATTCCGATACATCTGCACATAATACGTTTCATTCAGATCATCGTCCATTTCCTCTTGATACAAGGAGTGAAATTTTCTGCTTTTCTTTAAGAAATTGAAAGTCAAAAGAATGCTAATAAAAGCTAACAGTAAACAAATAGCTGAGAACCATGGTATCAAGGGTTTTACATCTAAAATAATTCCGTTGGATTCGGCACGTGCCTTAAACATCCCTACAAACATGCCCAAGAAAGCTCCCAAGACAATAGACATTAAAAATAACAATCCACGTTTATTTTTCATATTCATCCTCTTTCTAAACTAAACCAATCCAACTAACCACTGACCAAAGGCTTTCCCTGATTCATAAATTGCTGTCAAACCCTCTGTTCCAAGTGATACTAAAATCAAACAAACAACAAACAAGAGAATAGCTTGATTTCTTGCTTTTTTCGCCCCTTCTCCTAAAGGATCTCTCCCAAGCCAGCCTGCTAGATAAGCATATAGGATGACTGTTAAAATCCCAAACTCTGTTGACGAAAGAAACAACAAAATGGCTACTAAACGGATAACGTCAGTCTTGATATTAAAATAATTTCCTAAACCTGCACAGACACCTGCAAGTTCTTTGTTCTCAGTATCTACTTGAAAACCTGCTAAAAACTCTTTCATATTCATTCTCCTTTTTCACTTGCTAAATTTTTTGATTTCTTTTCAATCCAGTCAACTACTGGGATGAGAGCAAAGTAGGCCCAAATAAATTGGTCACTTTGATAGGAACTAAACCAGCCTAATTCTATCCCAATCAATAGAAATACGCTGACTAATAAAGCTATGGCAACTACATAATAAATCACTTTATACTTGTTCATCACTCGTCCTCCTCCAAGCGAAATACCGACTCGACTGGTTCATTGAATATCTGTGAAATCTTCAGGGCGATCACAATGGACGGGGTGTATTCGTCCCGTTCTAGTAGGCTAATGGTCTGTCTGGAAACTCCTGCTAACTTGGCCAGTTCGGTTTGATTGAGACCATCGCGAGCCCGAAGCTCTTTTAAACGATTTTTAAGCATTCCTTTCTCCTTTACTCTTAACTTGCTTACATTGTAACACATCTTTTTCTTTTTGACAACAATATTTGTCAAAAAGTTTACGATTTTTGTCATTTTGCAAAAGAAAAAGGTCAGGAGTAAGATCCTGACCAGTTTTTCTACTATTAAAATCCTAGTTTTTCAAAGATTTCTGAGAAGTTTTGGCTGATAGCATCAAGCGACACTTGAATTTCTTCTCGAGTTTGGTTGTTCTTAACTGTCACTTGTCCGCTTTCGACTTCGCTCTCTCCTAAGGTGATGAGGGCCTTAGCCGCAAAGACATCTGCTGACTTGAACTGAGCTTTGAGTTTACGGTTGAGGTAATCACGCTCTGCTTTGAATCCTTGTTGGCGAAGGGCTTGTACCAACTCCAAGGCCTTGACATTTGCTCCTTCACCCAAGACTGCGATATAGACATCTAGAGCATTTTCAATAGGGAGAGCCACACCTTGCTTTTCAAGGATGAGAAGCAGGCGCTCTACACCAAGGCCAAATCCAAAGCCAGCAGTTTCAGGACCACCAAAGTAAGCAACCAAGCCATCGTAGCGACCTCCTGCACAGACTGTCAAGTCATTGCCCTCGATTTCTGTGATAAACTCGAAAATGGTGTGGTTGTAGTAGTCCAGACCACGCACCATATTGGTATCGATGATGTAGTCTACTCCTAGATTTTCCAACATCTGACGAACAGCATCAAAGTGGGCTTGGCTTTCTTCATCAAGGAAGTCCAAGATAGACGGCGCATTCTCTACTGCCACCTTGTCTTCTTTTTCCTTAGAGTCCAAGACACGGAGAGGATTTTCCTCCAAACGACGCTGGCTATCCTTAGACAAGGTCTCCTTGAGCGGTGTCAAATAGTCGATCAAGGCTTGACGATAGGCTGCACGGCTCTCAGGATTTCCGAGAGTGTTGAGGTGCAATTTGACACCTTGGATGCCTATTTCTTTCAAGAAATGAGCTGCCATAGCGATGGTTTCCACATCGGTAGCTGGATTGCTTGAGCCAAAACACTCAACACCAATCTGGTGGAACTGACGCAAACGACCTGCCTGTGGACGCTCATAACGGAACATAGGGCCCATGTAATAGAACTTACTTGGCTTTTGCACTTCTGGTGCGAAGAGTTTATTTTCCACATAAGAGCGGACAACGGGCGCAGTTCCTTCTGGACGGAGGGTAATATGGCGGTCACCCTTGTCATAAAAATCGTACATTTCCTTGGTTACGATATCCGTTGTATCTCCGACAGAGCGGCTGATGACCTCGTAATGCTCAAAAATAGGCGTGCGCACTTCTGCATAGTTATAGCGCTTGAAAATTTCACGGGCAAAGCCCTCAACGTACTGCCATTTAGCAGACTCAGCAGGTAAAATATCCTGCGTTCCTTTTGGTTTTTGTAATTTCATAGGAAATCCTCTTTAAACTTAATAGTCTTATTTTACCATAAATAGAGGGATTAAAACAGTATGAAAAAATCAGGATTTAGATATCATTTTTGAGATTCAGACTTGTCAAAAGGATAGCTAGCAAGGAAAGGACAACAAATAAGATCCAAGTCAACTGCATATTCCATACGGCTACAAGTGAAAAACAGGCTGTACCAAGAGGTACTGATAAGGTAAACAATAAACCCAAAAAATTACTGGTACGAGCTAGAACATCTGGAGCTAGATTTTTCATGAGCATGGCACTAATCTTTGGTGAAACTTTACCAGACACATACAGAGTTAAAAAGAGGAATAGCAAACCAAGCACGACTTGATTGAATACATTAGCTAGACCAACTAGACTGACTCCTAATGTCGCCCACATCATCAATCTAGGCAAGGACTGCTTCCCAAAATAATCATTGCCCGTAAGACTACTGATGATGATAGCTAATAAAACACAGACTTGCTCGATAAATAGTGCCTCTGTGTAAGAAAAATTCAAGAGAGAATGACTCAAAAAGAAGATGTTATAAATGCTTCCTAAAGCGCCACCCAAAGCATTGATAAGCAAGACAGCAAAGATCATGAATCCAAAGTTTTTCTGTCCACTTTTAAGAAAAACAAGACGTAAATTTCGGTAAATTGTTAGGAACTGCTCTTTGATAGAAAGCTTCTCATTTTTTAGGATTTCACCATCAGCAGATGAAATTGACAGGTTCAATTTGCTTCTTCCTAAAAAGAGAATAGCGGCTGATACTAGGAAAAAACAGGCATTGATCCCCGCAACGAGAGAAAAATTATTAACCGATAGACCTAAGAGCCAGACTCCGAAAGCTTGACCACCAATAGCTGAAATATAGGTGATAAACTGGGAAAAAGAATAAGCCTCCATCAGATCATTTTCAGCCACTTTTTCCTTAATAAGAGGCATGCGCAAACCACCTGCAAAATCACTGATCACATCACTGATGACATTAATCAAACACAGGCTGGAAAAGGCAAAGAGACTGGCTTGACCAAGTACCAAAGCTGCTAGAAAAAATAAAACCGCCTGAAACAAACCGCTATAGACCATCCATTTGACCTTGTCCCTCGTGTAATCTGCCCGAATCCCTACAAAAACTGTAAAGAGAGTCGGAAGAATCATGACAATATTCGCCATAGCAACAGCAAAAGAGGCTTGTGGCAAAGTCGATGCATAGACGATAAATACCAGGTTAAAAATTGAAGCACCAAAAGCATTGAAGAATCGTGACAAAGTCAAGAGTCGATAAGCTTGATTTCTTAACAATAGTTTCATAGGTAATCTCCCTTCTTGTTCTAATCCCTATATGAAGTATGACTATAGTATAGCACTTATGAATTAGCGAGGAATTTTTTTGAATATATGCAACACAAAAAATAAGCAAATAAACGATAGAACTTCTTTGATGACCTGAGAGAGGTCAAGAGTTCTATCGCTTCAAATTTCAAATCATTGTCTTAACTTGCAGATATTCAAGCATCAGTCGTTTTTCTATAGTATTCGGCAGATTTGTTACAGCCAAGCATCTCAAAAATACGAACTGCATCCTCCATCTTCTTTTGTCCTTGCTTGACCCTGCCTTGCTTGCTATCAAGGAGGCCTTCCGCCCACAAATAGACTATTCGGAAATAGGTCTCATTTTCCTTGTAGAAATGCTCTTCGATAACACGTTTAAAATAATAGGCATTGGTAAATTCTTCACACTCAATGCTGGCTAAAAAACCATTCAGTAGCATGGTGTGAAATAGGTGCCGATTTCCCTTCATTTCCATTAGAAAATCAGATTTGCGGACCATTTCTCGTACATATCTAGTAAAAAGAGGAACAGATAAGAGTGGGGAACTAACTGAGAACAAATTGAGTTCATAGATTCCCCAAATCTCGGTAGAAAACAGGTAATCATGAAGGACTTTCCCTTCCTCTGCTGTTAACTCTACCGTTTCATCCATGCTCTTCATATAAGACTTGATCATAATGGCATTTAGAATATGTTTCTGTTTATTTTGAGAATCGGCATGCTTTTGATACTCCTTACGATACAAGTCCTCGAGAGGTGCTATGTTCTTTGGATCCAAGATATCTGTGATTTCTTTTCTCAACTCAGAATCTGTATCATACTGAAAACCTCTCGCCAGAAAGAGGATTTCCTCTACACTCGCAGATATATTTTCTAGGGCAAACAGAAACTTTCCCACCGAAAGTTCACTCTGACCTGTTTCAAATCGGGACAACATGGACGGCGAAAATTTTCCCCCAGTTGCTTGTCTCAGCGAGATATTTCTTGACTCTCGTAATTGTCTAAAGACTTTTCCAATCTGCTCCATAGATTTCCCCTTGATTGAGTATTTTCTTCATTTTATCATATTTTTCAGAAAATTCATCAAAAACTTGCCAAATTGTCAGAATTATGAGAAAATAGAGGATATTTATCACGTGGAGGGACTGTTATGAGAGACGATATCAAAATCAATGACCGCGCTTTGGCCTTACAAGACCAAATTATCGAAAAACTAGAGAAGGTTTTTGATACAGATGTGGAATTGGATGTTTACAATCTGGGCTTGATTTATGAAATCAATCTAGATGAAACAGGTATCTGCAAGATTGTCATGACCTTTACCGACACTGCCTGCGATTGCGCCGAAAGCCTACCTATCGAAATCGTCGCAGGTCTAAAACAAATCGAGGGTATCGAAGATGTCAAGGTTGAAGTCACTTGGTCACCCGCTTGGAAGATCACACGAATCAGTCGCTACGGCCGTATTGCCCTTGGACTGCCACCTCGTTAATACTCTTCAAAAATCTCTTCAAACCACGTCAGCTTTATCTCCAACCTCAAAGCTGTGCTTTGAGCAACCTGCGCCTAGCTTTCTAGTTTGCTCTTTGATTTTTATTGAGTATAAGCAGGCAAATCACTTTTGAAGATGAAAAGAAGCAAGCCGAAAATGGCTTGCTTTTTGAGTTTATTTTTTACCTGACTTGTCCATATTCCAGAAGTCTGTCACAGCTCCGCGAGAAGCGGATGATACGATGTGGGCATATTTACCGAGAACACCACGGCTGTAAAGTGGTGGCAAGGTTGTTTCTGCCTTGCGTTTTTCAAGTTCTTCTTCGGATACGGCCATGGAAATTTCTTTGGTATCTTGGTCAACTGTAACGATATCCCCTGTACGAAGGTAAGCAATCGGTCCACCATCCTGAGCTTCAGGAGCAATATGTCCGACAACAAGACCATAAGTACCACCAGAGAAACGACCATCCGTCAAGAGGGCAACCTTGTCTCCTTGACCTTTACCAACGATCATGGATGAAAGTGACAGCATCTCAGGCATACCTGGACCACCCTTCGGTCCAACAAAACGGACAACGACTACATCGCCATCAACGATTTCATCTGTCAAGACAGCCTGAATAGCATCTTCTTCTGAGTCAAAGACCTTAGCTGGTCCAACGTGACGACGAACTTTAACACCTGATACCTTAGCAACCGCGCCATCAGGGGCAAGGTTCCCGTTCAAGATGATAAGCGGACCGTCTGCACGTTTTGGATTTTCAAGTGGCATAATGACTTTTTGGCCTGGTGTAAGGTTTGCAAAGTCAGCCAAGTTTTCAGCGACTGTCTTACCAGTACATGTGATACGGTCGCCATGAAGGAAACCATTCGCCAAGAGATATTTCATAACCGCAGGTACACCACCAACTTCGTAGAGGTCTTGGAAGACATACTGACCAGATGGTTTCAAGTCAGCCAAGTGAGGCACACGTTCTTGGATCGTATTGAAGTCCTCAAGTGACAAGTCAACATTAGCCGCATGGGCAATGGCAAGTAAGTGAAGAGTGGCATTTGTAGAACCACCGAGAGCCATCGTTACAGTAATGGCATCTTCAAAGGCTTCACGAGTCAAGATATCTGATGGTTTGAGACCAAGCTCCAGCATCTTGACAACAGCACGTCCTGCTGCTTCGATATCTTCTTTCTTGTCAGCTGATTCAGCTGGGTGAGATGAAGATCCTGGCAAACTCATACCGAGAACTTCGATAGCAGTCGCCATGGTATTAGCTGTATACATACCACCACAGCCACCAGGGCCAGGGCAGGCATTACATTCGAGACGTTTCACGTCCTCAGCTGTCATGTCACCGTGGTTCCATTTTCCGATTCCCTCAAAGACAGAAACCAAGTCAATGTCTTTGCCATCAAGATTTCCCGGTGCAATAGTACCACCATAGGCGAAAATAGCTGGAATATCCATGTTGGCAATAGCAATCATAGAACCAGGCATGTTCTTGTCACAGCCACCGATAGCAACGAAGGCATCGACGTTGTGACCACCCATCGCCGCCTCGATAGAGTCCGCAATGATATCACGAGATGTTAGAGAGAAACGCATACCAGGCGTTCCCATGGCAATCCCGTCCGCTACGGTAATGGTTCCAAACTGTACCGGCCAAGCGCCTGCAGATTTGACACCTTCTTTAGCCAATTTCCCAAAATCATGCAAGTGAATATTACATGGTGTATTTTCCGCCCAAGTCGAAATCACTCCCACAATCGGTGTTTCAAAGTCCTTATCTGTCATACCAGTCGCACGAAGCATGGCACGGTTTGGTGATTTCACCATACTGTCATAAATGCTACTGCGGTGACGTTTATCTAATTCAGTCATTTGTTCCCTCCCGCTTCAGTTTTTACTATTATAGCACATTTTAAAGGCAATGAACAGAAGAAAATTCTTGAATTTTCAGAAAATTCTATACAGTGATATTTTCTTTAAAAATGTTACATTTATTTCTTGACTTTACAAATTAAAGTGATATCATTTAGATATCACATAACAGGAGGTCATTCTTATGACTGAAAAACTAATCAATTCAAAACCAAATGGTGTAGTGGCCTTGATACTTATCGAGTTGGCACTCGTACTTGGCATTTTTATATTTGTAATCGGTGCTGGTTCGGAAAACGTTTTTGGAATTATTATCGGTCTTTTATTAATCTTAATTTCAGTTCTAGCTCATGCTGGTTTAAAAGCTGTCAAACCTCAGGAAGCTCTGGTTTTGACCCTTTTTGGTAACTATACAGGTACCATCAAAGAACCTGGTTTTTACTTTGTCAATCCCTTCAGCGTAGCAGTTAACCCTGCAAACCACACTCGACTTGGTCAAAGTGGTGATGTTAGCACGAAATCTCCTTTTTCAGGGATGAAATCATCAAATGGCAATGATGTAAATCTTGAAATTGGCAAGAAACAGATTTCCCTAAAAGTTATGACTTTGAGCAATTCCCGTCAAAAGATTAACGATTGCTTAGGTAACCCTGTTGAAATTGGAATTGCGGTAACTTGGAGAGTGGTCGATACCGCTAAGGCAGTCTTCAACGTTGACAACTACAAGGAATATCTCTCTTTGCAGTGTGATAGCGCCCTTCGTAATATTGTCCGCATCTATCCTTACGATGTGTCTCCCAATGTAGATACTACAGGGGATGGACAAGCAGATGAAGGAAGTCTCCGTGGCTCTAGCGAAATTGTAGCTAACCGTATTCGTGAAGAAATCCAAAGTCGCGTAGAAGATGCTGGCTTGGAAATCCTTGAAGCACGTATCACTTATCTAGCTTATGCACCAGAAATTGCTGCCGTCATGCTTCAACGTCAACAAGCATCTGCTATTATCGATGCACGTAAGATGATTGTAGACGGCGCTGTGGGTATGGTTGAAATGGCACTAGAACGTCTCAATGAAGGAGAGTTGGTAGAACTTGACGAAGAACGAAAAGCTGCCATGGTTTCAAATCTCCTAGTCGTTCTCTGTGGTAATCATGATGCACAACCAATTGTCAATACAGGAAGCCTTTATTAAAAATGGCAGAAGCTAAAAAAAAGCAAATCCCCCTTCGACTCTCGAATAAGTTATATGCTGCACTAGCATCATGGGCAGAAGACGACTTTCGTTCAGTCAATGGGCAAATCGAATATCTCCTCACAGAGTGTGTCAAGCAACGAAAGAAAGATGGAAAATACGTATCAGAAACCATTGATGAACCATTTGAGATTGATATTTAACACCTTCTCCTGTCTGCTAGATCGGACTGGAGAATTTTTTCATCTTTTTTTGTCAAGTAACTTTACTTTACAAAAAAAATGTGTTATCCTAGTATAGTTGATGAAAATCACTAGATTGAATCGAATTTAAATACCTAAAGGAGAAATCAAAATGGCAGTACCTGCACGTCGCACTTCAAAAGCGAAGAAAAACAAACGTCGTACACACTACAAAGTAACAGCTCCATCTGTAAACTTTGACGAAACTACTGGAGATTACTCACGTTCTCACCGCGTATCACTTAAAGGATACTACAAAGGACGTAAAATCGCTAAAGCTGCATCAGCTGAATAATAGAAGGGAGATACCATGCGCGTAAATATTACACTTGAACACAAAGAATCTGGTGAACGCTTGTACCTTACTTCTAAAAACAAACGTAACACTCCAGACCGTCTTCAATTGAAGAAATACTCACCAAAACTTCGCAAGCACGTAGTGTTTACAGAAGTTAAGTAGGGGTTCAATACGAATCAATACATAAGAAAAACGCTGATTTAAAGCGTTTTTTCTTTTTGCCAAATGCGATATATTGCACTGTATTTCAATCCAAACTCTACCTTTTTCTCTACCTTTTTTCTTAAGACCTGGTTTGGAAAGTATGAATTTCAGTTGGACTAAAAACAGCGTAATATCAAGACTTTTCTCCGCTTTTATAAAAGCGTTTTTCCAATCAAATTCAACTAATTTTATCTAAATGGTGTGGATTTTACCCCCAAAATTACAGAGAATGGAGCTGATAAACACTAAACGTTCACACCATTAGTTAAATGATTTTTTTCATCATTTTTCTTAGATGATAGAACTTCTAATTTATTTCTTATTCAAGCAAAAACAACCTGCTATAAGTAAGAAAGAGGAAGATACAAGAAAAACACGGCGTAAAAACCGATTCAGTTCATTGTCCTCAATCCTTGTCTGCTTCATTTTCTTTTACGAGATCGTTTTGTGAATCTTTTTCAGAGAGTTTTTGATCAATATACTTGTCAATGTTTTCATAAAATTCCTTGGTCGCTTCACTATCTAATGTTGGCGAGTTCTGAACTTGATTCACTTTCAATTGAACAGATTGAATACCGTAAGAGGCTTGTTTTTGGTGGAGTGTTTCTAATTCTTCTTCTGAAATCGGATCTCCAACAACCGTCAAGACCAATTCATTGTTACTTGACTTGTAGACTTGATTAATAACCGTATAATTGGCGAACTCTTTTCCTACAAACTGTTTGATCCCTTCTTTGCGCGCTTGTTCTATTGTCAGAGTAACTGCCGAATAGCTAGCTGGAAGAATCAACAATACAATCAAAGAAATCAAGCCAATTCTCATTTTAATGCTCAGCTCTTTAAATGAAGTTAAAGGAGATTTTCTCATCAAAATTCTTGTTCCAACAATGTTGGCTAGCATGATAAAGACACAGTTGATCAAGAAAAGATAGAGAGCCCCAAATAAAAATCGTACATTTCCATTAGCTAAACCATAGCCTGCAGTACAGATAGGTGGCATCAGGGCTGTTGCAATGGCTACTCCGGGCACGATATTGTTTGCTTCTTTTTTCCTTGAACCGATCACACCAGCAATCCCACCAGCAATAGCAATGAGAACATCCCAAATGGTTGGAGAGGTTCGTGCGATCAACTCGCTACTTGCATAAGACAAGGGAGAAATCCAGAAATACAGAGTCGAGACAAGCAAACTGACCAACACTTGAGTCAATAAAACCTCTAGAGATTGCTTGATTAAACGCGTATCAAAAATAGCTAAACCGAATCCCAGTCCAACAATCGGTGTCATGAGAGGTGAAATTAACATGGCTCCAATAATAACAGCTGTTGAATTCATATTTAGACCGATAGAGGCAATAAAAATTGCACACATCAAAATCGCTGTATCTCTCAATCGAACATGAAGGTCATCGTATAATTTCTCACGGTATTCCCGTGTTGAATAATTGGCAGTCATTTGTCCTCTCCTCTTTCCTTATTTAAATCGGTATAATAATTAATAATAACAGCTGATAAACAGCCAAAAAATATGAGCCCATAAATCGTCAAGAAGACACTGGTAATCCTTCCAATCAAGGTCACAGCTAGGAGATCCCCGTAGCCGACAGTCGTCGAAGTCACAAAAGCATACCAAAGACCGTCTCCGTAATTTGTGATAGCAGGTTCAACTAGGAAAAGCACGCCTCCTGACCCAAAAACAAAGGTCACAAAACTCAGAGCAAACCGAGTAAAACCCGTAACCTGTATAATATGCCATAACATTTTTAAACGTCTCATTTGTTCTCCTTATTCATACTAGCTCCTGACCGAGCCGTTTTTTCCAATAATCAAAGTGAAGATAGGACATGATCTCCATCAGAGAAAGATAGACAAACTGATAGATCTGATTTAAGCTGATTATCAACTGATATTGTTTGAAAAATGACTGGAAGAAAGACCAGATATGACTGTCTTGAATCAGTCCCTTCTTAACATCAGACAGGATATTAGCTAAAGCTCCCAAGGACTGAAACGGTAAATCCTTGACATTTATATAGATCCGGTCCACCACATCATTCAGACTGGTATCTTGGATGGCATGAAATTCTCCAAAGAGAACTCCTGCCGCTCCAAGAGTAGAAACAAATTCCACCAAATAATTTCTGAGGAAATTTTCTCAACCTTTTCCCATAATGTGTTTAGTGCCATCCATAACGATCCCAACCAGAAAAAGGAAAGAAAATAAGCAAAGAAATTTTGCCGTAAATCCCAAAAAGCTTGAAGACTTGGTGTCGTTGGTTTTTCTAACTCTAAAATCAAAATGGTCATAATAATTGCTAGAACAGCATCTGTCAATGCAATTAATCTATCTTTCTTCATCAGATTACGTTGCCTTTCATTTTGTAGTATTCTATCTCATCGTATAATATTTATTAATCTTAAATATTGGATAGTCACTTCATATTTTGAGTACAAACAAGATACACTAAAAAGCATGTATCTGTCATATTTTATTTAACTTTAGAAATATTCATCCATCTAATCAATAAATATATCATATTTCACAATAAATGACTACTATCAAAGATACATTTTCTTTCAGATTTCTCCCTTTTAAACTTGGCTAACTTGACCTGCATTACCTAGGTCGCT
>URCN01000023.1:0-20232 GCA_900546335.1 uncultured Streptococcus sp. | reverse complement strand
TATCCTGAGAAATATCTTCAGCACGAAGAGTGATAGATCCAAGTGGAATTGTTACCTCAACCTTTGCTGTTTTTTCACGGTAAACTTTCAAGTTCACACGTGCATCCAACTCCTGCTCAGGTTGGAAATACTTTTCGATCTTTTCGAGTTTAGAAACTACATAATCACGAATTGCTTCTGTTACTTCTAGGTTTTCACCACGGATACTATATTTAATCATATAAGTACCTTCTTTCTAAACATTTTTGTTTTTCTAACTATATTATAACGCTTTCATTTTCATTTTGCAAATTTTTTCCTCATCTTACAAGGGAAAAAGTTTTAACTTCCAAAGCACCTGCTTCTTCCAAAAGTCGTTTCACACGATTCACAGTTGCCCCTGTTGTATAGATGTCATCAATCAGCAAAATCTTCTTAGGAAGTGAGATTCCATCTTTAATAAAAAATGGAATTTCAGTAGCCAACCTTTCCAAACGGCTTTTAGAAAAACTAGCGCTCTCTTCTCTTTTTCCTAATATATCTTTAAAAGAAAAACCTGCTGCCTCAACCAAACCCTCGACTTGGTTAAACCCCCTCTCAAGCAATCTTTCAGGGCTTAGGGGAATCAACACAAATTGATAACCTCTATACTTTTTCAACTCCTCAGCAAGAACGGAAGCAAAAACTTTTCTAAGCAAAAAATCGCCATCAAACTTATATCGACTGAAAAAGTCTTTCATGGCTTGATTATAGGTAAAGATTGCCTTATGATCAACCTGAATTCCTTCTTTACACCAAAGTTTACAATCTTGACACTTAGTTGACATACCTGTTTTCATACAGTTTGGACAATGATTCTCACCAATATTCTCAAAATTCGTAGCACAAGCTGAACAAAGATAGCTGCTGTCATCCTTCAAAAGGAAGAGACTACTAAAAGCTAACTCACCCTTTGTAGTCTGGCCACATAGTAAACAATTCATAATCCCGCCTCCTTGTTCATCTGCTTGATTTCCTTGATTGCTTTCTTGATGGAAGCATTTAGTCCATCATGAAAAAAGAGCAACTCACCAGTTGGTCTGTCCATACTACGCCCGACTCGACCACCAATCTGAATCAAACTAGACTTGGTAAAGAGTCGATGATTAGCTTCTACTACGAAAACATCCACACAAGGGAAGGTAACCCCACGTTCCAATATTGTCGTACTGATCAGTATTGTTAGTTCTCCATCTCGAAAAGCTTGCACCTGCTCTAATCGGTCTTCTGTCACAGAAGACACAAAGCCGATATTCTCATTCGGGTACTGATCTTGCAAGATTTCTTTTAGTTTTTCGCCTT
Source organism: uncultured Streptococcus sp. (assembly GCA_900546335.1). GTDB lineage: Bacteria > Bacillota > Bacilli > Lactobacillales > Streptococcaceae > Streptococcus. The sequence continues at coordinate 18,912 of URCN01000023.1, read as the reverse complement.
TCTTAATCTCTGATGCAAAAATAAGCAATGGATAACCTGATCTTCTCTGTTTCTCAATATAGGTCTTTAATTTGGATGACAATTGATTATTTTCTAAATGACGATTGAAATCTGATAACCAGACAGGTTTAGGAATAATCAAAGGATTTCCATGAAACCGTCTCGGCAAGCTTAATCGTTTTAATTCTCCTGTGCGAACCTTCCTATCTAACTCATCTGTAGAAGTTGCTGTAAGAAATATCCTTAATCCATCCTCCTTTACACTGTTCTTTACAGCATAGTAAAGCATAGAGTTGTCAACATAAGGAAAGGCATCTACCTCATCCACTATCAACAAATCAAAAGCATGATAAAATTTTAATAACTGATGAGTTGTTGCAACTACTAAGGGAGTTCGAAAATAGGGCTCTGATTCGCCATGGAGTAGCGCTATATCGCAAGCAAAGTCATTCTGCAGTCGCTTATACAGTTCCAAACACACATCAATTCGAGGACTTGCCAAACAAACTGCACCACCATCATCAATCACTTTGACAACAACTTGATAAATCATCTCTGTCTTTCCAGCACCTGTGACAGCGTGAACCAAGGTCGGTTCTTTCTTTTCGACTGCTCGAATCAACCCCTCTGATACCTTTTCCTGAAATGGGGTTAACTGACCACGCCATTTGAGAACATCTTGCTTAGGAAAATCTTCCTGCGGAAAATAGTATAGGGCTTGATCATTTCTGACTCGCTTCATCATTAAACACTCCCTGCAATAATAGGCACCGATAGGCAAATACCATTCTTCTAGAATGTAACTATTACAACGTTGACAAAACAGTTTCCCCTTCTCTTTTCTCATTGCTGGCAGTTTCACTGCTACCTGTCGTTCTTCTTCCGTTAATTCTTTCTCAGTAAACAAGCGACCGAGGTAATTTGGATTTACTTTCATACTTTAATATTCGTAAAAATCTAGCACTTTAGGTATTTTTTTAGTACAATTAAATCATGGAATTTAGAACGATTAAAGAGGATGGACAGGTCCAAGAAGAAATCAAAAAATCCCGCTTTATCTGTCATGTCAAGCGCGTTTATAGCGAAGAAGAGGCTCGTGACTTCATCACTACCATCAAAAAAGAACACTATAAAGCTACCCATAACTGCTCTGCTTTTATTGTAGGGGAGCGCAGTGAAATCAAGCGTACGAGTGATGATGGGGAGCCTAGTGGTACTGCTGGAGTCCCTATGCTGGGTGTCTTAGAAAATCATAATCTAACCAATCTCTGTGTAGTAGTTACCCGCTACTTTGGTGGCATCAAACTAGGAGCTGGTGGTTTGATTCGTGCTTACGCAGGAAGTGTAGCCTTGGCTGTCAAAGAAATAGGCATTATTGAAATCAAAGAGCAAGCTGGCATAGCCATTCAGATGTCTTACGCTCAGTATCAAGAATATAGCAATTTTCTTAGAGAACATAATCTCATGGAACTTGAAACAACCTTTACAGATCAAATCGATACCATAATTTATGTTGATAAGGAAGAGAAAGAAAATATCAAGGCTGCTCTTGTGGAGTTTTTTAATGGAAAGGTTACTTTAGCAGATCAAGGTTTACGAGAAGTTGAAGTCCCTGTAAACTTATTGTAAACAAAGGAGAAATACATGGCGTTTGGAAAATTTATTCAAGGACTTGCTGGTAACTTCAGCGAGCAAAACAAAGAAGCTCTTATCAAAGAATATGGTCAATACCTACTAGAGAATGAAGAAATCCAAAGTGGATATAAGCTCATTCGTGACGCAATCATCTTTACAAATATTCGTATCATCTTTACAGATAAGCAAGGCGCTACTGGTCGCAAGATGTCTGTTAAGTCACTCTTTTTGATGAACATTGTCAACGTTGAAATGGAAACTGCGGGAGCAGGTATAGACGATAGTGAGATTACGATTACTTATTTAGAGAATGTCTTTCTAAAAGCACATAATGAGCATTTTAGTTACCACAAATTTGAATTTCCTAAGAAAACGGATATTCTTCCCCTTTACACCTATTTACTAGAACTTGCTTATCACAATCGATTGAAAATTAATGGCTTAGACCTTTGATATAAAAAAATCCTATCGCTTCGATAGGATTTCTATATTTTACAAATAGCCTAGAGCACGTTATACTAGTATCATCTTATACAAAGAGGTATATCTATGACTATCTACAATAATATTACTGAACTAATCGGACAAACACCAATTGTTAAACTTAACAACATTGTTCCAGAGGGTGCTGCAGACGTCTATGTTAAACTAGAGGCCTTTAACCCAGGATCTTCAGTCAAAGATCGTATTGCCCTTAGCATGATTGAAAAAGCTGAGCAGGATGGCATTCTAAAACCCGGTGCTACTATTGTTGAAGCAACAAGTGGAAATACTGGAATCGGTCTTTCATGGGTTGGTGCTGCTAAAGGATATAAAGTTGTTATCGTCATGCCAGAAACGATGAGTGTGGAACGACGTAAGATTATCCAAGCCTATGGTGCTGAACTCGTCCTTACACCTGGTAGCGAAGGTATGAAAGGTGCGATTGCCAAAGCTCAGGAAATCGCTGCTGAACGTGACGGCTTCCTTCCACTCCAATTTAATAACCCAGCTAATCCAGAAGTGCACGAAAGAACAACGGGAGCTGAAATACTGGCTACTTTCGGTTCTGATGGTTTAGATGCTTTTGTGGGTGGTGTTGGCACCGGTGGAACAATCTCAGGTGTTTCTCACGCTCTTAAAGCAGCAAATTCAAACATTCAAGTTTATGCAGTTGAGGCAGACGAGTCAGCTATCTTGTCTGGTGAAAAGCCAGGACCTCATAAAATTCAAGGTATCTCAGCTGGATTTATTCCTCAAACACTTGATACAAAAGCCTATGATGGTATCGTTCGTGTAACGTCAGATGATGCTTTAGCGCTTGGCCGTGAAATTGGTGGAAAAGAAGGCTTCCTTGTTGGGATTTCTTCAGCTGCAGCGATTTACGGGGCAATTGAGGTTGCCAAGAAATTAGGTACAGGTAAGAAAGTTCTTGCTTTAGCACCAGATAACGGCGAACGTTATTTGTCTACAGCACTCTATGAATTTGAAGTGTAGCCTCCTAAATGCACTTAGCCCTTATTAAAGGGCTTTTTGTTTACTCATATAGAGCCCACTCTCTAGACCAAAAGAAAAAGGAAGCAAATTGCTTCCTTTTCTATTAGTTATTCAAGGCTGCTGCCATTGTAGCTGCAACTTCTGCTTCAAAGTCGTTTGCAGCTTTCTCGATACCTTCACCAACTTCAAAGCGAGCGAACTCAACTACTGAAGCGTTAACTGATTCAAGGTATGCTTCAACTGTCTTGCTGTCGTCCATGATGTAGACTTGAGCAAGAAGTGTGTATGCTTGGTCAACTTTAGTGTTGTCAAGCAGGAAGCGGTCCATTTTACCTGGGATGATTTTGTCCCAGATTTTTTCTGGTTTGCCTTCTGCAGCCAACTCAGCTTTGATGTCAGCTTCAGCTTGAGCAATCACTTCATCAGATAATTGTGCTTTTGATCCATACTTCAAGTGTGGAAGAGCTGGTTTACCAACCATTGCACGGCTTTCGTTATCTTGGTCGATTACGTGGTTCAATTGTGCCAACTCATCTTTAACGAATTGCTCATCCAATTCTTTGTAAGAAAGAACTGTTGGTTTCATCGCAGCAATGTGCATTGAGATTTGTTTAGCAAGCGCTTCGTCTCCACCTTCAATAACAGAGATAACACCGATACGGCCACCATTGTGTTGGTATGCTCCAAAGTGTTGTGCATCTGTTTTTTCAAGCAAAGCAAAACGACGGAATGAGATTTTTTCACCGATTGTAGCTGTTGCAGATACATATGCAGCTTCAAGAGTTTCACCTGAAGGCATTGTCAAAGCAAGAGCTTCTTCGTTGTTCGCTGGTTTTCCTTCAGCAATTACTTTAGCTGTTGCGTTTACCAAGTCAACGAATTGAGCGTTTTTCGCAACGAAGTCAGTTTCGGCATTTACTTCAACTACTGCTGCAACGTTACCGTTAACAAATACACCAGTCAAACCTTCTGCAGCAACACGGTCAGCTTTCTTAGCTGCCTTCGCCATACCTTTTTCGCGAAGCAATTCAATCGCTTTTTCGATATCACCGTCTGTTTCTACAAGCGCTTTTTTAGCGTCCATAACACCGGCACCAGATTTTTCACGCAACTCTTTTACAAGTTTAGCTGTAATTTCTGCCATTTTGATTCTCCTATATTTTTTAAAAATAGGAGAGCTGGGCTAAGCCCCGCCCTCCTAGGTAATTACTATTTATATGAATTAAGCGTTGTCGCCTTCTACAACTTCAACGATTTCTTCGATTGAGTCAGCTTGAGCTTCTGAAGCTGCAAATTCAGCTTCAACTGCTGTTGCGTCTTCACCTTGACGTCCTTCGATGATAGCGTCAGCCAATTTAGCTGTGATCAATTTAACCGCGCGGATAGCGTCATCGTTAGCTGGGATGATTACATCGATATCATCTGGATCAGTGTTTGTGTCAACCATCGCTACAACTGGGATACCCAATTTTTTAGCTTCTTTAACAGCGATTTGTTCTTTATGTGGGTCAACTACGTACATTACATCTGGGATACGAGGCATGTCTTCGATACCACCCAAGAATTTTTCAAGACGTGCACGTTGTTTGTTAAGAAGTGCAACTTCTTTCTTAGGAAGAACGTCGAAGATTCCTTCTTCTTCCATACGTTTGATTTCTTTCAAACGAGCAATACGTTTTTGGATAGTTCCCCAGTTAGTAAGAGTTCCACCCAACCAACGGTGGTTGATGTAGTATTGACCTGAACGTTCTGCTTCTTCTTTAACAGCGTCAGCAGCCTGTTTCTTAGTACCAACAAACAATACAACTGCATCGTTAGCTGCCGCATCACGCATAAAGTCGTATGCTTGGTCAGCGTATTTTACAGTTTGTTGCAAGTCGATAACGTGGATTCCGTTACGCTCAGTGAAGATGTACTTAGCCATCTTAGGGTTCCAGCGACGAGTTTGGTGACCAAAGTGTACACCAGCCTCAAGAAGTTGTTTCATTGAAATTACTGCCATGAGTATTTCTCCTTTTTGTTTTTTCCTCTCCTCGATTTCAACTTGCAAAACGACCCGAGGGCAACAGTTTCACAATTCATCAAGAATGAGTATTATCGTTTACACGACAAGTTTTATTTTACCACATTTTAGCCATATTTTCAAGTGGTTTTGATAGATTTCGGCCTTGCTTTCGATAAAAAATAATAAAAGAGACTCAATCGAGCCTCTTCGTTTCATTCATTAGTTTGGATAGATATAAGTAACGTAACCTTCAGAAGTTGTAGTTGGGTTGAACCATCCACGTTTGTTACCGATTGTACGATCTCCACCATAGTTTGATTCTGATACTTGAATGCTAGTTGATGATGAAACTGCTGTAACAACCGCTACGTGTCCATATCCACCGTCATTCCAACATGCAATCGCACCAACTTGTGGAGTTGATCCTGTACGGAATCCTGCAGCTGCTGCACTTGTAGCCCACTGTGCTCCGTTACCCCAGTAATCTCCAGCCCAAGGTGCTAATGTTTTAGCTCCCCAAGTACATTCACCAGTTGGATAACTTGAAGCATTTGTACTATATGTTGGACGCTGTCTTGTTGGAGTTGGTGCAGGTGCTGGAGTGTAGCTTGAATCATCATCTGATGAAGAGCTTGAAGTTGCTTGCACTTGATCTGAAAGTGTTGTATTTCCAGAAGCAACAACTGATTGTTGTTGGCTTGTTTGACGTGCTTTATATGCCGCTTCTGCTTCAGCTGCTGCTTTTGCTTCTGCCTCTGCTGCTGCTTTTTGTTCCAACAAAGTAGCTTTATCGCTTTCTGCAGTAGCTTTCTCTGCAGCAAGGTTTAACTCAGCAACTTTCAACTCTGCTTGTTTTGTTGTCAATGCTTGTGCATCGTCAGCAAGCGTTTGTTGGTTCGCAACGACAGTGTTGATTGCTTCATTATTTGCAACCTGTTTTTCAGCGATAGATTTCTTATCAGCTTTCTGTTGTTCCAACATTTTGTTGTTAGCTGATACGATCTCGCTCATCGCTGCAACACGTGAAATAGCTTCCGTAATTGATTTTGAGTTTACAATTGTATTGATGTAGCTAGTTGCAGCACCGTTTGTTTGTGCGCTACGTGCTTGTTTTTCCAAAGATTCATTACGAGCAACAATGTTCTTAGAGAGCTCTGTAATTTCTCCTTCAAGTTTTTTAGATTCAGCTTGTAGAGTTTCATTCTCAGCTTCCAAGTTCGTTTGTTGAGTTTGGATAGCTGTAACTTGCGTTTGGATTTCATCTACTTGTTTTTGAGCTTCTTTTTGTTGAGATGTCAAATTACTAATCTTACTATCTTGAGCAGCAATCTTTTCATCAGTTGTTTCAGCGTGGACAGTTGTCAATACTGCCGCTTGAGACACTAATACTGTACTTAATAAAAGTGACGCTAAGATTTTTTTCTTCATATTGTGTAGATACTCCTTCTATTTAAGAAATTACTAGTATACCAAAAAAAGACATAATAAATATTACGCCTTTGTTACATTTTTATTTCTTTCTTATAGATAGCATTTTTCAAAAATATATTGGAAAATAAGCATCCATAAAAAGTTTAAAATCATTGATGGGACAAGGTTGTAGACGATGAAAACTGGCATCGATTCTACTGTCAATCCCATAGCAAGAGCAAGGAGATAGCTCCCCATATCAAATAGGAAACTCATCACAACTATTGTTAACATTCTTGTCCAACGGTTTAGCAAAATTACACTATTAAATTTATGGAGCGAAGCACCTATCAAGATAAATAGAAGCGTCGCAATTCCTATCAAGTGGAAAAAATAGATATCGTACACCAAACCCACTATACAGCAATAAGCTAGATAGAGATATTCTGAAACCTCAATTGTCTCAAACAAGAGAAATAAAAACAGAAAATGACTTGCTAAATGGAAGTGAGGGAAGAAGGATCCCGCTAATTGTCCAATATGTGCATCAATTAGTACGACAAAAGGGAGTAAAAAGAAAATACCAATTTGTTTTAACAGTCTCATTGCTAATTCCCCACTAACTCTACCACATGAAGATTTTTGGTGTCAGCACTTAACTTTACTGTTACCTCCTTTGTTAGATAATCACTGCTGTGTGTTGTAGCAACAACTTCTCCAACAGGAATGTCCTTAACATTAAAGCTTCCGAGCCCCCCTGTAGTCACCTTGTCTCCTGCGCTAATGTCACTGTTGCTGTTTAATTGGCTAATTTTAAGCAGTTCAGACTCCTTGTCATAACCAACGATGATTCCGTAAATTTCAGTAGAGCCATGCAGGATTTTAACAGAAATTTTGTCTGAATTTTCGGTGTTTGTCAATAGGTTGACCGTTGTTGAATGCTCCTCTACTTTTGAAACACTACCAATCAAGCCCCCGTTTGCAATGGCCAACATATTTTCAGAAGCTCCTTTTGAACTTCCTGCATCAATTGTTAACTCTTGTTTCCAAGATACTGGAGCCCGCATAATCACATCTGCTGCAATGGTTTTTGTAGCCTGCAATTTTGACTTCATATCCAGCAACTGACGTAATTGTTCATTTTCATTTTTTAAACTTTCTGATTGATTAGACTCCACCTCTAGTTGATAGAGCTGTTTCTTTAGACTCTCATTTTCATTGTAAGTCTGCGTCAAATGTCCCAAATCTGATTTGAAAGTATCAAACCACTGAAAGGGTTTTTGAACAATTCTATCTACTAAGGAAATCCCATCTCCTAGTTTCGTCACAATAGCACTTGAATAGGTTGTCACTAATAGTACAGAAACTGCCAGAACTGTGACAAAAACGATGATTAGATATTTTGATTTTTTAAAACGGTTCATATTCCTACCTTTATACTAAAAACCTGCTACTGTGAGCTTCTTATCAATCCTACAAACCTGCTAAGATTTTAAGAAAAATAAGAAACATCCCAGTACCAAAATCACAAGAATTGCCAGTGTATCCTTTTGACTCCATCTCAACTGTCTATACTGACTTCTACCCTTTCCTCCCTGATAACCACGCGCTTCCATGGCAATTGCCAATGAATCTGCACGCTTTAAGCTCGTCGCAAAAAGAGGAATTAAAATCGGAATCATAGCCTTTACTTTTTGAACGATACTACCTTCACCAAAGTCAACTCCACGAGCCTTCTGAGCATTCATAATTCTCGTTGTGTCATCCATCAAGGTTGGAACAAAACGCAAACTCATTGATAGCATGAGACCAATTTCATGAACGGGAACTTTCACGCGTTTCAGCGGTGCTAAAAGAGCTTCAACTGCGGCTGCCAGACTCAAAGGCATGGTCGTTAAGGTTAGCAAGGTTGAAAAGAAAATAATCAACACAAAACGACAGAAAATGATTCCTGCTTGTTGCAAAGCATAATCCGTTATTCTTAAAAAAGAAAACTCAAATAGGACATTTCCACTTGAAATGAAAAAGAGCTGAAAAAGAGTCGTAAAAGCAATCAAGAAGAACATGGATTTTAATCCCTGAACGAAAAATGAGAGGGAAACGCCTGACAAAGCGATAAATATACCTGTCGCTACAAACAGAACGAGATTGGTGAGAGGATTATTGGCCCAAAATACAATCAAAATCAGCAGAATCATGGCAAGCAATTTACTACGTGGATCCAAGCGATGAATGATGGAATCTCCTGGTATATAACGCCCTAAAATCATACTATCCATTTAGCGACTCCTTAAACTCTTCTATCTTGATTGGCAGTTTTTTAAAAGCTACACCCCTATCTGCCAAACGTTTACAAAAGGCTGTGATTTTAGGCACACCTAACTGTACTTTTTCCATAGAGGCTACATCTTGGAAAACTTCGCACGGTTTGCCACTTTTGACCAAACGCCCCTTTTCCATAACATAGACCTGATCAGCATATGCAGCTACATCATCCATCAAATGCGTTACCAAGACGATTGTCATTCCAGAAAGGTGGAGTTCTTTAAACAAGGTCATCAATTCTTTTCTGCCCAAAGGATCTAGCCCTGCTGTTGGCTCATCCAAAACCAAGACAGTTGGCTCCATGGCTAGCATACCTGCTATAGCCACACGTCTCATTTGGCCACCCGAAAGTTCAAAAGGACTGCGCTCAAAGAGTGACTCATCGATGCCTACCAAGGCTAACTTTTCACGCGCAATTTTCTTGGCCTCTTCCTCAGAAACTCCAAAATTTTGCGGTCCAAATGCAACATCTTTCAAAACAGTCTCTTCGAAAATCTGGTTTTCAGCAAATTGAAACACTAGACCAACTTGCTTTCGAATCTGACGAATTTCTTTATTGGTTGATGTAGGGGTAATGACGGTATCAAAAACTCGAACAGAACCCTTACTTGGTACCAATAGGCCATTTAAAAGCTGTAAAATCGTTGATTTCCCACTACCTGTGTGCCCTACTAAAGCTGTATAGGAACCATCCTCAATCGTCAAAGAAACATCAGTCAAGGCTGATGAAGATAGGGGAGTCCCCTCTTGATAGGTAAAGCTCACATTTTCTAGAGTAATTCCCATAACTTGTCCTCTAGCTCTCCTTCTGTTAAATAGCCATCCGGCAACTGATAACCAGTCTCTCTCAAAGATTCTCTCAATTGATTAATAAAAGGCTCATCTAACCCTATCTGGTCAAGGTCATCTCGAGAAAAAAGTTCTCTTGGACTGCTAGTTGACTCCACTTGGCCTTTTTTCATGACCAAGACACGGTCACTCATCGCAACTTCCTCTAAATCATGTGTAATGGAGACGACTGTCATCTGGTGGTCTTTTCGAATCTCTTGAACTGTCTGAATCAGTTCTCTTCGTCCCTCGGGATCCAACATACTTGTAGCCTCGTCCAGAATTAAAATAGCAGGTCTCAAGGCAACAACTCCTGCAATAGCCACCCGTTGTTTTTGTCCACCAGATAAACGAGCTGGTTCTCTCTTCTTAAAGTCCAGCATCCCTACCAACTCCAAAGAATCAGTCACTCTCTTCTTCATTTCTTCTCGAGGAAGTCCCTGATTTTCTAATCCAAAGGCGACATCATCTTCAACAGTTGCCCCCACAAATTGGTTATCTGGATTTTGAAAAACCATACCAATTTGACGGCGTAAGTCCCAAACATTCTCAGAGGACAGCAATTGCCCATCTATCCAGATTTCCCCAGACTCTACTTCAAGCAATCCATCAATCAAACGGATAGTTGTCGATTTTCCACTCCCATTATGACCTACAATCGAAAGCCATTCTCCCCGTTTCACGTGAAACGAGACATTATTAACGTCATAATGATCCTGGTCTTCCTTGTAACGAAAAGACAGATCTTTTACTTCAATAATTGATTTCATTTTGAACCAAATGTCCCTTTGAATACATGAGCGCTACCCTTGAAATAATCATAGCCAGAGTAGATAGTGAAAAACAAAGCGATATAAAGCAACAGCTGACCAATTAAATTCCAATGTAAGAGCAAAAAGATAATGGCAAACATCTGACTAAAGGTCTTGATTTTCCCTGGCATCGCTGCTGCTAGAACTGTCCCTCCCGTCTCAACAAGCAACAAACGCAAGCCTGTCACCGCAAGTTCACGGCAGATGATAATAGCAACAACCCAAGCTGGAGCCATACCTAACTCAATCAACATGATAAAAGCTGACATAACCAACAGCTTATCGGCCATCGGATCAGCAAATTTTCCAAAATTGCTGACTACATTCCATTTACGAGCAAGGTAGCCATCAAGATAATCCGTTATACTAGCAACTGCAAAGATGATCGCTGCCAGCAAATGACTTCCTTGTGAATGGCCCAAAGTCAAAATAAGAATAAAGAGAGGTATGAAGAGAATTCTACCAATAGTTAATACATTAGGAATTTGTTCTTTTTTCATTGATTTTTCCTTAATCTGTAGTAAATGTAAGTGTTACAGTTCCAGTCTGAGTTGTCAGCTTCGAAGTATCAATCGTTTGATTGTCCACAGTTACAGTAACTCCCTTCACTACACCTAAAGTAATGGTAACGGGATTCTTAGTTGAAACTGTTGTTTTTGCATTCTTATTGTCTGCGGATAGTGTCACACCACCCTCCAGCTCACTTCCTGAAACACTTACCCAACTAGTTGCATCTGATACTGCCAATTGAACAGTAGCGGTTTCCTTACTCGTTTTATACCGAGCTTCAATGCGGTTTCCTTCGCCTGACACTGTAATAGTTGATTCCGTAGTAGAAGACGAGCTAGACGTCTGACTACTAGAAGATGAACTAGATGAGGTTGTTGAACTAGTCGAGTTCACAACGCTATAATTAGCTGAAGAAGGACTTGGCTGAGTTTGGATGTAGTTCCAAACATAGTAAGTGACAAAAATTAAAATTGACAAAGCAAATAGAACGAAATAAAACAAGGGGAGATAAGACGTTTTTTTCTTATTTGATCGTCTGCGACCAGACAAGTCTTCTTCATCGACATCTACCTCTTCATAAGTGATCATACTACCTGAATCATAGGCATCCAAAACAATTCTTTCATCTAACTCTACTGCCCAGGCATATTTCCTTAAAAAAGAACGAGCGTAGAAGGTACTAGGAAGTAAATCGAAATCATCTGCCTCCATAGCTTCTAGAAAATGCAACTGAATTTCAGTTTTTTCCTGCAATTCTTCTAAACTCAATCCCTGGTTAATTCTAGCTAAACGTAGAACCTCGCCAATTGTTTTTTTTCTCATACGTACCATTCCTTCTTTCTAGTATTAGTCATCTTTTAAGCTGGAAAGATTGTAAAATCAACTAGATCACCATCATCAATCAAACGATGCCCAGCTTCTAGAACATCCTCCAAAGTAATTTCCTGTAAAATTTTCGGAAAATCAAAAATTGTTTCTCCGCGATCCATCGGATCGTATTGAGTGGCAATAAACTCCAAGGAGTTCATACTGCTGAAAAACTCCCCAAACATCTCACTCTTAACAAGATCTAAATGTTCCTCTGTAATATCCGTATCACTACTAAACTGACGAATTGCTTTACGAAATTGATGTGACAGAGAAACAGGCTCTTTGGTGTCCATTGTCAATATCACAAAATGAAAGCGACTGTTGACTTCAACCTCAAGTGACAATGACTCATCTAACTTCCCAGTCTCATATAACCTTTGAAAACGGTCAGAAGTCCAACCAAACATCATCGTAAATAGTAATTTCAATAAAATATTGTAACGATAAGACTCAGCTTCTGTTATTTGCCCGTTACCTCTAATCGCAACAGCAAGTTTGGGTGAAGAAACTTCCATCCGAAGGCTATCTGTTTGCTTCACAGGTTGCAAAGGTAGTTTCTCTTTTGAAACCGTAAACTGGTTTGAAACTTCCTTTTCCTTTTTCGAAAAGTATTCCTCAACAACTTTTGCATCAATATTCCCAACTAAAAACAGTGACATGTTGACAGGTTTCTAAAAGTCTGTAAAATTCTCTTTTAAATTTGAAACTTGAATCTCAGAAATTGATTTTTCACTTCCAACAATATCTGTTGCTAAAGGAGTTTCAGGATAAAGGTTGGCTAATGTTGCAAAAAACAAGCGTGAGTCTGGATCGTCTTGATACATTTCTCGTTCTTGCTGGATAATATCCTGTTCCCTCAAAACAGACTCTTCAGTAAAATGAACATCTCCGACTAACTCATCTAGCAAATCTAAATTTTCTAATAGATAATCAATTGTTGAAAAAAGATAGCTGGTCTTAGTAAAGCTTGTAAATGCATTACTGTCTGCACCTAATCGAGTAAAAGCAGCCATTATATCCTCAGAATTTTCTCTTTCAAACAATTTATGTTCAAGAAAATGTGCAATTCCTGCTGGATGATGACGCAAACCTTTTTCCAAGTTTGTATAAGTTGCATCTACAGAACCAAATTGAACCGTTACAATCCCATAAACCTCATTGAAATCTTGCTTAGGGAGTAAAGAAACTGTCAATCCATTTAACAATTGTGTTTTGTAGACTGTTTCCTTTACAGCAGGATAGTATTTTTCTTCAAAAGCAACCTTTGTCATTCTACTCCTTCCATAAAGTAAATCGCTTGTAACTTCAAACTGTTGGCAGCTTTACATACAGCTTCTTTATCAACATTCTCTAATTTTGCCACCAATCGATCAATATCGAAGCTTGATTTCCCCAATAGAGCATTCAAATAGACTCTTTCAACTAGGGTCTGTTGATTATCTTGAGCCATCAACAAAGATCGTCGAATCATCTCCTTAGTTTGTTCAAGTTCAAAATCTGTAAAGTTACCCTTTTTCAAATCTAGCAATTGATGATTCATCATTTTTCTAGCCTGATTTCGATTTTCTCTATCAATCCCCGCATACATCCTTAACAGACCACTAAACAAATCCAATTGACTAGAGACTGTGTAGGCTATTCCAGCATTTTCACGAACGTTTGTAAAAAGTTTCGAATGTGCAAATTCACCCAACAAACCATTCATAACAAGCATAGGCAAATGTTCATCATCACCATATTTTACAGGAGAATGATAGCCTAATTCCAAAATAGATTGCCCAACATTCCTCTGAACCATTCCTTCTCGTAGAACATTCGAATAAGATTGATGGTACTGGATAGTGACGCCGTTCTCTCTAGCTGTAAAGGGTAATGACTTCAGTGATTCTGTAATTTCTACTTCGTTGAAATCACCTAAGAAAAAGAAATCAATACGATCATTTTTCAGAGCATTTTGAAAGCACGTGTAGCTACTTTCCGGAGACTCATTTGAAATACTATTTCGTAAATCACTGTATCTCAATTGAAGACGCTCATCATGAAAGAACAAGCTATCCAACTCCTTATGAGCAAAATAAAATGAATCATCCATATCAGTAGCTAAACTAGCCAATAACTGTTTTCTTTCAATTTCAAATAGGGCTAGCTCAAAAGCACCATCTTGAACTAAGGGAGCAAATAAAGTCTGTTTCACTAATTCCAAAATTCGAGAAGTCAAGACATTCTTTTTACTTAAAAAATCATCCCTCACATAGGTAAACGTTAGGTCAAGAATATGTGCCTGTCCCCTACGATAAGCACTTGTGGAAATATCTGTTCCATATAAACTTGCCAAGTATCTGCGAAATGCTTGTGATGTTGGGTAAACTTGATTTGCCGTCTCCAACATACTTGCACTTAACATACGTCCTGCTATTGTCTCAAGAGATAAGGAAGCAGTAAAACGAATAGTGATTTTATTTGTTTTAAACTTTTTGGATTGAACAAAATGTGCTGAAATTCCAGGCACTAATTCCATACCTTACCTCCTTACATATAGAGTTCTATTATACCACGAAAATCAAAATTTTTCTTGTTCTCTTTATAGCTTTAAAGAGTAAAACCGTTTTCATTTCAGCAAACTTTCCTTCAGCTATTTCAAGGGAAATATGGTATAATACCAAAGATTGAGGTGAATTATGGAATACAAATTATTTGAAGAATTTATTACGCTCCAAGCACTCCTAAAAGAACTTGGAATTATACAAAGCGGTGGTGCTATCAAATCCTTTTTAATAGATCATCAAGTTTACTTTAATGGCGAGTTAGAAAGTAGACGTGGGAAAAAAATCCGTATTGGAGATACGATTGACATTCCTGATTTAAAGATTGACATCACCTTGACAAAACCAAGTTTAAAAGAGCAAGAAGAGTATCAAGCAGATAAGATTGAGAAAGAGCGAATTGCTAAACTTGTCAAAGAGATGAATAAAGGCGTCAAGAAAGAAAAACAAAAAACTTCTTCATCGCCTAAAACCAAACAACCTCCACGTTTTCCAGGAAGATAACCATGTGGCTCCAACATTTAACAATTAAAACCTTTCGAAACTACAAAGAGGCAAAAATTGATTTCAATCCAAAATTAAATGTCTTTCTAGGTCAAAATGCACAAGGAAAAACCAATATTCTAGAAGCAATCTATTTCTTAGCCTTGACACGTAGTCATCGGACTCGTACAGATAAAAATCTCATTCATTTTGATGAAGAACAACTCCATCTTTCTGGCTTGCTACAGAAAAAAACAGGCTCTATCCCTCTAGAAATTGATTTAACACCAAAAGGGCGTGTGACTAAAGTCAATCACTTAAAACAAGCTCGCCTCTCTGACTACATCGGACATATGAATGTGGTTCTCTTCGCACCTGAAGATCTACAGTTAATTAAAGGAGCTCCCTCCGTTCGTCGAAAGTTTATAGATATAGAACTGGGACAAATTAAACCAATCTACTTGTCAGACTTGTCAAACTATAACCATATACTCAAGCAAAGAAATACTTACCTAAAATCCAGCCAAAAGATTGATGAAACATTTCTGTCAGTATTAGATGATCAGTTAGTAGAGTATGGATGTCGCGTTATAAAGCATCGAATAAAATTCATTAAAGACTTAGAGAAATTTGGTCAAAAAAAACACTTAGAAATTTCAAATAAATTAGAAGAGTTGTCAATATCTTATCAAGCATCTGTCAACTTCACTGATGAAGAACAGCTAACAAGTTCTTTTAAAATGGCTTTGGAGAAAACCAGATCAAGAGATTTGTTCAAAAAGAATACTGGTGTCGGCCCTCATCGAGATGACATTACTTTCTATATCAATGGTATGGACGCTAGTTTTGGAAGCCAAGGTCAACATCGTAGTCTTGTACTTTCTATCAAACTAGCAGAGATTGAGCTAATGGAAACTATTACCAATGAGTCTCCGATACTACTGCTTGATGATGTTATGAGCGAACTTGACAATACACGGCAACTAAAATTACTAGAAACCATTTCTCAATCTATCCAAACCTTTATTACAACAACAAGTTTAGACCACTTACAAAACTTGCCAGAAAACCTTAGTATTTTCAACATCCAAAACGGTAGAATATCTGTAAATCAAAATTGACAACTATGTAAACAAAAAGAACTCCTGGATTTCAGGAGTTCTTTTTTACTTCTTACATGGAGTAGTTTGGTGCTTCATTAGTAATTTGTACATCATGAGGATGGCTTTCTTTTAGACCAGCCCCAGACATTTCAATAAATTGAGCGTTGTCGTGCAATTCTTTAAGGTTAGCTGCACCACAGTAACCCATACCAGAGCGAATACCACCAAGCATTTGGAAGACAATATCAGCTGCTGCGCCTTTATAGGCAACACGGCCTTCAATTCCTTCTGGAACGAGTTTGTTTGCTTCATTGACAGAACCTTGGAAGTAACGGTCGCTTGAACCTTTCTTCATTGCAGCGATTGATCCCATACCACGGTAAGTCTTAAACTTACGTCCTTGGAAAATTTCAGTTTCACCTGGTGCTTCATCTGTTCCAGCAAACATTGAACCAAGCATAACTGCATTTCCACCTGCAGCAAGGGCTTTTACAATATCTCCAGAATACTTGATTCCACCATCAGCAATAATCGTTTTTCCATATTCGCGCGCAACTGCTGCCGCATCATAAATTGCTGTCACTTGTGGGACACCCACACCTGCAATCACACGAGTAGTACAGATAGAACCTGGTCCAATCCCAACTTTGACAACATCCACACCCGCATCATAAAGAGCACGCGCACCTTCTGCAGTTGCAATATTACCAGCAATCAAAGTGCGATCTGGGAAGTGAGCACGAATTTCAGCAATTTTACGTAGAACCCCAGCAGAGTGACCATGTGCAGTATCAATAACAATTGCGTCAGCCCCTGCTTCAAAGAGAGCCTCTGCACGTTCAAATGTATCTGAAGTGACACCCACCGCACCAGCAACTAGAAGACGACCAAATTCATCTTTGGCAGCATTTGGAAACTCAATAACTTTTTCAATATCCTTAATAGTAATCAAGCCAGAAAGACGACCTTCTTCGTCAACCAATGGAAGTTTTTCAATACGGTGTTCTTGAAGAATATGTTCAGCTGTTGCAAGATCTGTACCCACAGGAGCAGTAACAAGATTTTCACTGGTCATATGGTTTGAGATTGGTTGATTGTAATCTGAAATAAATCGAAGATCTCGGTTTGTTAGAATACCAACCAATTTACGATTTTCAAGTGTTTCTACAACTGGAACACCACTGATACGGTAACGTCCCATCAGTTCGTCTGCCTCAGCAATGGTATGTTCTGGAGTCAAGAAGAATGGATCAATAATAACACCATTTTCAGAACGTTTTACCTTGCGAACTTCATCCGCCTGTTGCGCAATAGACATATTTTTATGGATTACTCCAAGACCACCCGCACGAGCAATAGCAATAGCCATTTGACTTTCTGTGACTGTATCCATGGCGGCTGTTATAATTGGGATATTTAAAGTCAGATTATCTGCCAATTTTGTTGTTAAATCTGCATCATTAGGCAACACATGACTTTCTGCTGGAATGAGCAATACATCATCAAAGGTAAAACCTTTTTTTAAAAATTTAGTATCCCAATTAGACATTGAAGTTTCCTCTTTTCTTTCTTTTTGAGCTTGACTCTTTTTGTATTGTATCTATCATACCATTCTATGAAAATTTGTCAATTATATTTATGGTAGAAATCATAAAAAAACTATCCCTATGATCCTATGGAAGAGATAGTTTTACGATTCATATTTTATCCATTATTTAAAATAATTTAGTCCCATTGCTTTCTTAACTTCAAATAAAGTTTGCCCCGCAACCTCACGCGCTTTTTCACTACCTTTTTGAAGCATATTATACACTTCGCCCATATCCTTAGCAAATTCAATACGGCGCTCACGAATAGGACCAAGTTCACGTTCTAATATTTCAAGTAGATAACGTTTCGTCTTCACATCACCAAGACCTCCACGTTGATAATGCTCTTTCATATCCGCAATTTCTTGAGCATCTTCTGGACGACCAAACACATCTAGATAATGGAAAACCATATTCCCTTCAATCTTACCTGGATCCTCAACTCGAATATGATCCGGATCAGTATACATGCTCATGACTTTTTTACGCAAAGTATCCGCATCATCTGCTAGATAAATACCATTATTAAGGGATTTAGACATTTTAGCATTTCCATCTAGACCTGGCAAACGTCCTGCTCTCTCATTTTCTGGATAAATACCTTCCGGTTCCACCAAGACCTCACAATTATAAGCATGATTAAAGGAACGAACAATCTCACGAGTTTGCTCAATCATTGGTTTCTGATCTGTTCCTACAGGAACATAATTGGCCTTAAAGGCTGTGATATCAGCTGCTTGCGCAATCGGATAAACCAAAAATCCTGTCGGAATACTTTCTCCAAACCCTTTCTGAGCAATCTCTGTTTTCACTGTAGGATTGCGCTCCAAACGTGCTAATGAAACTAGATTCATATAGTACATAGACAGCTCAGCCAACTCTGGAATCTGACTTTGAATAAAGATAGTTGATTTACTTGGATCCAATCCAACTGCAAGATAATCCAAAGCCACATTTCCGATAGACTCTACAATTGTTTGAGGATCTTTGGCGTGATCTGTCAATGCTTGTTGGTCCGCCAAAAAAACAAACATCTCATACTTGTCTTCTTCCTGCAGTAATACTCTATTTTTAAGACTCCCAACATAATGTCCAATATGCAGTTTACCTGTTGGGCGGTCTCCTGTTAAAATAATGGGTTTCGTCATTTTTTTCTCCTTCGAAATGGTCTCTTCAATTATAGCATTTTTTTGTTAAAATAACAGAAAATTTTTTAAATCAAATAGCCAATACGCTGTAAATAAAACTGTAAATTTAGTTGACATAAAATTGACAAAGAAAAATTTGAATATTTCTCTCTTTTCTAGTAGAATAAATATATTA
>URCN01000022.1:0-20866 GCA_900546335.1 uncultured Streptococcus sp. | reverse complement strand
CTGTCAACCGTGTTACAAAAGTTGTTAAAGGTGGACGTCGTCTTCGTTTCGCAGCTCTTGTTGTTGTTGGTGACCACAACGGTCGCGTAGGATTTGGTACTGGTAAAGCTCAAGAAGTTCCAGAAGCAATCCGCAAAGCAGTAGAAGATGCTAAGAAAAACTTGATTGAAGTTCCTATGGTTGGAACAACAATCCCACACGAAGTTCTTTCAGAATTCGGTGGAGCTAAAGTATTGTTGAAACCTGCTGTAGAAGGTTCTGGAGTTGCCGCTGGTGGTGCAGTTCGTGCCGTTGTGGAATTGGCAGGTGTGGCAGATATTACATCTAAATCACTTGGCTCTAACACTCCAATCAACATTGTTCGCGCAACTGTTGAAGGTTTGAAACAATTGAAACGCGCTGAAGAAGTTGCTGCCCTTCGTGGTATCTCAGTTTCTGATTTGGCATAAGAAAGGGGATAAAATGGCTCAAATTAAAATTACTTTGACTAAGTCTCCAATCGGACGCATTCCATCACAACGTAAAACTGTTGTAGCACTTGGACTTGGCAAATTGAACAGCTCTGTTATCAAAGAAGACAACGCTGCTATCCGTGGTATGATCACTGCAGTATCTCACTTGGTAACAGTTGAAGAAGTAAACTAATGAATTTTTAGGGGATGTGGCAATACTCATCCCCTAAAACTGGGTATAGTCATCTAAGATGACCATGTATAGGCGAGTTGATAAGGGAGACAACCTTTTCTCTCTTATCGGCGCTAGCATTTTACAAAAGAGGAGAAAATAATAATGAAACTTCATGAATTGAAACCTGCAGAAGGTTCTCGTAAAGTACGTAACCGTGTTGGTCGTGGTACTTCATCAGGTAACGGTAAAACATCTGGTCGCGGTCAAAAAGGTCAAAAAGCTCGTAGCGGTGGCGGAGTTCGCCTTGGTTTTGAAGGTGGACAAACTCCATTGTTCCGTCGTCTTCCAAAACGCGGATTCACTAACATCAACGCTAAAGAATACGCAATTGTAAACCTTGACCAATTGAACGTCTTTGAAGACGGTGCAGAAGTAACTCCAGTTGTACTTATCGAAGCAGGAATTGTGAAAGCTGAAAAATCAGGAGTTAAAATTCTTGGTAACGGTGAGTTGACTAAGAAATTGACTGTGAAAGCAGCTAAATTCTCTAAATCAGCTGAGGAAGCTATCACTGCTAAAGGTGGTTCTGTAGAAGTCATCTAAGAGAGGTGACCCATGTTTTTTAAATTACTAAAAGAAGCGCTCAAGGTTAAACAAGTTCGATCAAAAATTCTCTTTACGATTTTTATCATTCTTGTTTTCCGTATTGGGACAAGTATCACTGTTCCAGGTGTGAATGCAAAAAGTTTAGAAGCTCTCAGTGGTTTATCTTTCTTGAACATGCTTAGTCTTGTTTCAGGGAATGCCATGAAGAACTTCTCCGTTTTTGCACTCGGAGTAAGTCCGTATATCACTGCTTCCATCGTTGTTCAATTGCTACAAATGGATCTTTTACCGAAGTTTGTAGAATGGGGCAAACAAGGTGAAGTAGGACGGAGAAAACTAAACCAAGCTACTCGATATATTGCACTTGTGCTTGCATTCGTTCAATCTATCGGGATCACAGCAGGGTTTAATACTCTATCTGGAGCGAAATTATTAACGACAGCTTTAACTCCACAAGTCTTTGTTACTATCGGTATTATCCTCACAGCAGGGAGTATGATTGTAACGTGGCTCGGAGAACAAATTACGGATAAAGGATACGGAAACGGTGTTTCTATGATTATCTTTGCAGGTATTGTTGCATCAATCCCTGAAATGATTAAAGGAATCTATGTTGACTACTTCGTCAATATCCCAAGTAGCCGTTTGACTTCATCTATTATCTTTGTCGTTATTTTGATTATCGCTGTCTTGTTGATTGTATACTTTACAACCTATGTTCAACAGGCAGAATATAAAATTCCAATCCAATATACAAAAGTTGCTCAAGGAGCCCCATCAAGCTCATACCTTCCATTAAAGGTAAACCCAGCGGGGGTTATCCCAGTTATCTTTGCAAGTTCCATTACAGCAGCACCTGCAGCCATTCTTCAGTTTTTGAGTGCTACAGGTCATGATTGGGCATGGGTACGGACAGCACAGGAAATGTTATCTACAACATCTCCGACAGGTGTTGCAATGTACGCCTTACTCATCATTCTCTTTACATTCTTCTATACATTTGTACAGATCAATCCAGAGAAAGCAGCAGAAAACTTGCAAAAGAGTGGAGCCTACATTCATGGTGTCCGTCCTGGTAAGGGAACTGAAGAATTCATGTCGAAACTTCTTCGTCGCCTTGCGACGGTCGGATCAATCTTCCTTGGTGTGATTTCAATCTTGCCGATTGTGGCAAAAGATGTCTTTGGTCTTTCAGAAGCTGTTGCTTTTGGGGGAACTAGTCTTTTGATCATTATCTCAACTGGTATCGAAGGAATCAAACAGCTAGAAGGTTACCTATTGAAACGTAAGTATGTTGGTTTTATGGACAAAACAGAATAAAAGCAAGATTACTTTTGCTTAGAGAGTGGAGTATGAAGATCTATCTATCAGAGAGATTTTCGTCTCCCCTCTTCTATTTTGTTTTTAAATAGGGGTTGAAGGAGATTTCAGCGTCTATTTAAATACAAAATAAGGAGATCCTATCATGAATCTTTTGATTATGGGCTTACCTGGAGCAGGTAAGGGAACGCAAGCAGCTAAAATTGTGGAGCAATTCCACGTGGCACACATTTCAACTGGAGATATGTTCCGTGCTGCTATGGCTAATCAAACTGAAATGGGTATACTTGCCAAGTCATACATCGACAAAGGTGAGTTGGTTCCAGATGAAGTTACAAATGGAATCGTTAAAGAACGCCTTTCTCAGGACGATATCAAGGAAACAGGTTTCTTGTTGGATGGTTACCCACGTACGATTGAACAAGCGCATGCCTTGGATAAAACATTGGCGGAACTTGGTATCGAACTAGAAGGTGTGATCAATATCGAAGTGAACCCAGATTGTCTCTTGGAACGTTTGAGTGGCCGTATCATCCATCGCGAAACAGGCGAAACCTTCCACAAAGTTTTCAACCCACCAGTTGACTACAAAGAAGAAGATTACTACCAACGCGAAGATGACAAACCTGAGACAGTTAAGCGTCGTTTGGATGTCAATATCGCACAAGGTGAACCAATTATTGCTCACTACCGTGCCAAAGGTTTGGTCCACGATATCGAAGGAAATCAAGATATCAATGATGTGTTCAAAGACATCGAAAAAGTATTGACAAATTTGAAATAAAGCGTTTTTCACACTTGCAAAAAATCGCTACAAATGTTATACTGAGATAGTCTGACTTATAATTGTTGTCTCTGTTTTCAGAGGCATCGAATCGAAATTTATGGAGGTGCTTTTGCGTGGCAAAAGACGATGTGATTGAAGTTGAAGGCAAAGTAGTCGATACAATGCCTAACGCAATGTTTACGGTTGAACTTGAAAATGGACATCAGATTTTAGCAACAGTTTCTGGTAAAATTCGTAAAAACTATATTCGTATTTTAGCGGGAGATCGTGTTACTGTCGAGATGAGTCCATATGACTTGACACGTGGACGTATCACTTACCGCTTTAAATAATCGAAAAACTTGGAGGGATAAGAAATGAAAGTAAGACCATCGGTCAAACCAATTTGCGAATACTGTAAAGTAATTCGTCGTAATGGTCGTGTTATGGTAATTTGCCCAGCAAATCCAAAACACAAACAACGTCAAGGATAAGATAGAAAGGAGAAAACATGGCTCGTATTGCTGGAGTTGACATTCCAAATGACAAACGCGTAGTAATCTCATTGACTTACGTTTATGGTATCGGACTTGCAACATCTAAGAAAATTTTGGCTGCTGCTGGAATCTCAGAAGATGTTCGTGTACGTGACCTTACATCAGATCAAGAAGATGCTATCCGTCGTGAAGTGGATGCAATCAAAGTTGAAGGTGACCTTCGTCGTGAAGTAAACTTGAACATCAAACGTTTGATGGAAATCGGTTCTTACCGTGGTATTCGTCACCGTCGTGGACTTCCTGTCCGTGGACAAAACACTAAAAACAACGCTCGCACTCGTAAAGGTAAAGCTGTTGCGATTGCTGGTAAGAAAAAATAATATAGGAGGTAAAAGTCTTGGCTAAACCAACACGTAAACGTCGTGTGAAAAAGAATATCGAATCTGGTATTGCTCATATTCACGCTACATTTAATAACACTATTGTTATGATTACTGATGTGCATGGTAATGCAATTGCTTGGTCATCAGCTGGTGCTCTTGGTTTCAAAGGTTCTCGTAAATCTACACCATTCGCTGCTCAAATGGCTTCTGAAGCTGCTGCTAAATCTGCACAAGAACACGGTCTTAAATCAGTTGAAGTTACTGTAAAAGGTCCAGGTTCTGGTCGTGAGTCAGCTATTCGTGCGCTTGCTGCCGCTGGTCTTGAAGTAACAGCAATTCGTGATGTGACTCCAGTGCCACACAATGGTGCTCGTCCTCCAAAACGTCGCCGTGTATAATCATCGCATTACACTGCTTTTCGTTTAAGAGGGAGTAACTAAATGATTGAGTTTGAAAAACCAAATATAACAAAAATTGATGAAAATAAAGATTATGGCAAGTTTGTAATCGAACCACTTGAACGTGGCTACGGTACAACTCTTGGTAACTCTCTTCGTCGTGTACTACTAGCTTCTCTACCAGGAGCAGCAGTGACATCTATCAACATTGAAGGTGTCTTGCATGAGTTCGACACAGTTCCAGGTGTTCGTGAAGACGTGATGCAAATCATTCTGAACATTAAAGGGATTGCAGTGAAATCATACGTTGAAGACGAAAAAATCATTGAGCTTGACGTTGAAGGTCCTGCTGAAATTACAGCTGGAGACATTTTGACTGATAGTGATATTGAAATTGTAAATCCAGATCATTATCTCTTTACAATCGGTGAAGGTTCTTCTCTAAAAGCGACAATGACTGTTAACAGTGGTCGTGGATATGTACCTGCTGATGAAAACAAAAAAGATAATGCACCAGTTGGAACACTTGCTGTAGATTCTATTTATACACCAGTTACAAAAGTCAACTATCAAGTAGAGCCTGCTCGTGTAGGTAGCAATGATGGATTTGACAAATTAACCCTTGAAATCTTGACTAATGGAACAATTATTCCAGAAGATGCTTTAGGGCTTTCAGCACGTATCTTGACGGAACATCTTGATTTGTTTACAAATCTTACTGAGATTGCTAAGTCAACTGAAGTGATGAAAGAAGCTGATACTGAATCTGACGATCGTATTTTGGATCGGACGATTGAGGAACTGGACTTGTCTGTGCGTTCATACAATTGTTTGAAACGTGCCGGTATCAATACTGTGCATGATTTGACAGAAAAATCTGAAGCAGAGATGATGAAAGTACGAAATCTTGGACGCAAGAGTTTGGAAGAAGTGAAACTCAAACTCATTGACTTGGGTCTTGGATTAAAAGATAAATAAAGGAGGAATACATGGCTTACCGTAAACTAGGACGCACTAGCTCACAACGTAAAGCAATGCTTCGCGATTTGACAACTGACCTTTTGATCAACGAATCAATCGTGACAACTGAAGCTCGTGCTAAAGAAATCCGTAAAACTGTTGAAAAAATGATTACTCTAGGTAAACGTGGTGATTTGCATGCACGTCGTCAAGCAGCTGCTTTCGTACGTAATGAAATCGCATCTGAAAACTATGATGAAGCAACTGATAAGTACACTTCTACTACAGCACTTCAAAAATTGTTCTCAGAAATCGCACCTCGTTATGCTGAACGTAACGGTGGATACACTCGTATCCTTAAAACTGAACCACGTCGTGGTGATGCTGCGCCAATGGCGATCATCGAATTAGTATAAAATCATCAATTTTGTTGAGTGTTATGATGATGGAGTCTTGTGCTCTTAGTCTAGCTCTGGTCTACCGCTGGGACTTCGGTCCTAGCGGGAACACTCATCATCATTTGATAGGGTAGACGCTTGTTTACGAAATTGTTTTTTGTTTAAGAACAACTTCGTAAGCAGGCGTTTTTTAGTATTTTTTACGGAAATATGCTATACTAAGGAAAAAGAAAATCAAAAACGTTCAGGTTTTCTAATAATCGTAGAATGGGAGTCTAAAGATGAAGGCTATTATTACAGTGGTTGGCAAGGACAAGACAGGCATTGTTGCTGGCGTGTCTACTAAAATTGCAGAATTGGGTTTGAATATTGATGATATTTCTCAAACAGTACTGGATGAGTATTTTACTATGATGGCTGTCGTATCTAGTGACGAAAAGCAGGATTTTACAACTCTGCGAAATGAGTTTGAAACTTTCGGTCAGACCTTGAATGTGAAAATCAATATCCAAAGTGCAGCGATTTTTGACGCCATGTATAATATCTAGGAGGTTATCATGGATATTAGACAAGTTACGGAAACCATTGCCATGATCGAAGAGCAGAACTTCGATATCAGAACCATCACCATGGGGATTTCCCTTTTGGACTGTATTGATCCAGACATCGAACGTGCTGCTGATAAGATTTACCAAAAAATCACCACTAAAGCTGCAAATCTAGTGGCTGTAGGAGACGAAATTGCTGCAGAACTAGGAATTCCTATTGTCAATAAACGAGTATCGGTGACTCCGATTTCCTTGATTGGAGCAGCGACTGATGCGACAGACTATGTCGTTTTGGCAAAGGCACTTGACAAGGCTGCCAAGGAGATTGGTGTTGACTTTATTGGTGGTTTTTCGGCCTTGGTACAAAAAGGCTACCATAAAGGAGATGAGATTCTCATCAATTCTATCCCCCGTGCTCTAGCTGAGACAGACAAGGTCTGTTCGTCCGTCAATATTGGCTCAACCAAGTCAGGCATCAACATGACTGCAGTTGCAGATATGGGACGTATCATCAAGGAAACAGCTTCGCTATCAGATATGGGTGCGGCCAAATTGGTCGTATTTGCTAACGCTGTTGAGGACAATCCTTTTATGGCGGGGGCCTTCCATGGTGTCGGTGAAGCAGATGTCATCATCAATGTTGGAGTTTCAGGTCCTGGTGTCGTCAAACGTGCCTTAGAGAAAGTTCGTGGGCAGAGCTTTGATGTAGTAGCTGAGACGGTTAAGAAAACAGCCTTTAAGATTACTCGTATTGGTCAGCTAGTTGGTCAAATGGCAAGTGAACGGCTTGGTGTTGACTTTGGAATTGTCGACCTAAGTTTGGCACCTACTCCGGCAGTTGGCGATTCTGTGGCTCGAGTACTGGAGGAAATGGGTCTAGAAACAGTAGGAACGCATGGGACGACTGCTGCCCTCGCTCTTTTGAATGACCAAGTTAAGAAGGGCGGAGTCATGGCTTGTAACCAGGTTGGTGGCTTGTCAGGAGCTTTTATCCCTGTCTCTGAAGATGAGGGTATGATTGCTGCGGTGCAAAATGGTTCTCTGAATTTAGAGAAACTAGAGGCCATGACGGCTATCTGTTCTGTTGGGTTGGATATGATTGCTATTCCAGAAGATACGCCTGCTGAAACCATTGCTGCGATGATTGCAGATGAGGCGGCAATTGGTGTCATTAACATGAAAACAACGGCCGTCCGTATTATTCCAAAGGGCAAAGAAGGCGATATGATTGAGTTTGGTGGCTTGCTAGGAACAGCTCCAGTGATGAAGGTTAACGGGGCTTCGTCTGTCGATTTCATCTCTCGAGGTGGCCAAATTCCAGCTCCAATCCATAGTTTTAAAAATTAATAAAAAAGAGAGAGGATTTAAGTTGGGTTTAAGGATGACTGTGTATACTATAATCATTAAATAAAGACCTCCTAACTTTATTTAATAGAAATCCTAAACTTTTTCATAATAATCTCCTAGGGAAGCTACCGTAAGGGTAGCTTTTCTTGTGGTAAAATTAGGAGAAGGAGCTTTGCTTTTGAAAGCTAAATATTTCTTTGATCCATGATATAATAGAAGAAAATGGAGGATAGAAAATGTCTAAAGTAAGATTATACTTGGTACGTCATGGAAAAACCATGTTTAACACGATTGGACGTGCTCAAGGATGGAGTGATACGCCTCTAACCGCAGAAGGTGAGTTGGGAATCCATGAACTGGGAATTGGCTTGAGAGAGTCTGGTTTGCAATTTGACCGAGCTTATTCCAGTGATTCAGGGCGTACCATTCAGACCATGGGAATCGTCCTAGAAGAACTGGGCTTACAAGGGAAAATCCCTTACCGTATGGATAAGCGAATCCGTGAGTGGTGCTTTGGTAGTTTTGATGGGGCCTATGATGGGGATCTCTTTATGGGGGTCATTCCGCGTGTTTTCAAGGTGGATCATGTTCATCAGTTATCCTATGCCGAGCTAGCAGAAGGCTTGGTAGAGGTTGATACTGCTGGTTGGGCTGAGGGTTGGGAAAAACTTAGTGGCCGAATCAAGGAAGGATTTGAGTCGATTGCCAAAGAAATGGAAGAACACGGTGGCGGAAATGCCCTGGTTGTCAGCCACGGGATGACCATTGGTACGATGGTTTATCTGATCAATGGCATGCATCCGCACGGTCTCGATAATGGTAGCGTGACGATCCTTGAATATGAGGACGGCCAGTTTAGCGTTGAGGTTGTTGGTGACCGTAGCTACCGGGAACTGGGACGTGAGAAGATGGAAGGAAATTCTATTTAATCAGTAAATATGTTCGTCAAAACTTCGGGTCATGTATTGAGATAAGAGATTAGAAAAAACAGCCTAGGACCATCCTTTCGGCTGTTTTTGATAGGGAAAAACTAGAGGGTAATACTATTGTTTTTCGAGATTTTCATAAATAGAAGCAAGGAACATACTGTTAGAACAGTTAGGATAGTCGATAAGGCTGCTGCCACACCGTAATTTCCTCTGAGAACCTCTGTGTAAATGGCTACAGTCATTGTTCTTGTTTTGACATTGTAGAGGAGGATAGAAGTAGAGAGTTCTGAAATCATTGTGACCCAAGATAGAATAGCTCCAGAAATAATACCGGATAGCATCATTGGAGTTGTAATCTTGGCAAAGGTATTAAGACGACTACTTCCTAAACTTTCTGCAGCTTCTTCAATGCTCGGAGAAATCTGTTGTAAGCTAGCTACTGAAGATCGAATAGTATATGGGAGTCTTCTTACAGATAAGGACATGATCAAGATGAAGGCTGTTCCTGTAATCATAAGGAAGCCGCTTCCGAAAATACCTGTATTAAATGAAGAGATAAAGGCAATACCGAGAACGGTTCCTGGTACGATATAAGGTACCATACTAAGACTATCGATTAGATTCGTAAATAGGTTACGTTTACGAACAGCAAGGTATGAGATGAAGGTTGCAAATAAAACAACGAGAATCAAGGCAAGTAGAGGGATGCGAATGGTATTGAAAATAGCAGACCCCATACGGTTAAAGGCTGTTTTATAGCTATTTAATGAGTATCCATTAACAAATACCATACCTGATGTTTTAAGAAATGATGTATAGATCAAGTAAACTTGAGGTAATACAGAGAATAAAATAATACCATAAACCGTTACATAAATAGCGGCCATCTTTCCTTTTGTCGTTTTCTTAGGTTCGATTGGATGTAGCGAGTTCATACTGAAGCTGAAACGATTTGAAATGTACTTTTGAATGAGGAAGATAGCAAGGGCGATTGTAATGGCCATGATTGCTAAGGCAGATGCGAAAGCTGAGTTGCCTCCAACTTCACTGATAAACTGAGTATAGATTAATACTGGGAAAGTACGATATCCCTCACCAATCAGCATCGGAGTACCGAAGTCTGAGAACGCTCTCATAAACACTAGGAGTGCTGCTGCTAGTAAAGTTGGGACTAGAAGAGGTAAAACGACTGTTACAATTCGTTTAAAGCCGAAAGATCCCATGCTTTCAGCAGCTTCCAAGAGGGAGTTATCAATGCTCTTCATGGTTCCAGCTACGTAAAGGAAAACGAGTGGGAAAAGTTGGAGTGTAAATACAAGTACAATACCTTTAAAGCCATAGATATCAAAACCTGGCAAATGGAGTGTGTTGGTTAGAAATTTTGTAATAACTCCGTTTCTACCGAGAAGTAGAATCCAAGAGTATGCACCGACAAAAGGAGCTGACATAGATGCAATGATAATCAAAATTTGCAAAAACTTCTTACCTTTGAAGTCGTACATTGAAAAGAGATAAGCTAGTAGGGTACCAACAACGACAGAAGTAATTGTTGCAGTTACAGAAACTTTAAAACTATTAATGAGTGTCTCAGAATAATAAGATTTGCTAAAGAATGTAACAAAATTTTCTAAAGAGAAGCTACCTTCATTTACCAGTGCTTGCTTTAATACAGTCATAATTGGGTAGACCAAGAAAACCAAGTATGTAAGGAAGATGAAGAAGGAAGAAGCAGTCCAGATGTTTAGTTTTTTACGTTCCATGGCTGACTCCTTTTATGAGATTACGCGAACCGTCTTCAGAGAAAACATTGAGTTTTTGAGTATTGATTCGTAAACGAACACAATCTCCTTTTTCTAAATCTTCTTCGAATGTTGATTCTTCACTTACTTGAAGTTTTGGAGCAAATTCAGTCTCAATGAAGTATTCAGTGTTAAGTCCGAGGTAAACACTATCAGTGATTGTTCCATCGATTGGGCCATTTTCTTCACGGATAAATTCTTCAGGACGAATGCTAACACGGATGTTTTGCTCGTCAACTTGGTCAAGAGTTGGCATACGAAGAGAATAGCCGTCTTCGAAGACTATGTAAGCTCCGTCAGCTTGTTTTTCTAAACGAGCAGGGATTATATTTGTTCTACCAATAAATGTTGCAACAAATTCATTTGCTGGTTTGTGGTAAAGCTCTTTTGGACGACCAATTTGTTGAATAACCCCATCTTTCATAACGGCAATTTGGTCAGAAATAGCCATGGCTTCTTCTTGGTCATGAGTTACGTAGACAGTTGTAATACCAACTTCGTGTTGGATTTCTCGAATAGCTTGACGCATATCTAAGCGAAGTTTGGCATCTAGGTTACTTAGAGGCTCGTCCATGAGGAGAACGCTAGGATTAACAGCTAAGGCACGTGCTAAGGCAACCCGTTGTTGTTGTCCACCACTGAGTTTATCGGGCTTTCGATCTGCGTATTGATCAATTTGCATTAGTTCCAGATATTTATTAGTTTGTTGAATTAATTCCTCTTTTGGAACCTTTTTTTGTCTGAGACCAAAAGCAACATTATCACGCACTGTCAAATGCGGGAAAATCGCATAGTTTTGAAACACCATTCCGATGTTACGTTTGCTAGGCTCCATGTTGTTAATTTTAGTATCATCGAAGTAGAATTCTCCTCCTTCAATACTGTTGAAGCCAGCGATCATTCGAAGCAAAGTTGTTTTCCCGCATCCTGAAGGCCCGAGGAGAGTGAAAAGGCTCCCCTTAGGAATCGTAACATTTAGATTTTCGATAACGGGTACATCATTGTAGATTTTCTTAGCATTAAGAATTTTAATCTCGCTCATAGTCAACCCCTTTTACTGTTTAGATTGTATATCTGTAAAGACTTCGTTGTATTTCTTAACGATATCTGATTTATTCTTGATGACATAATCATAATCTTCAGTGAGTGTTTTGATTTTGTCAATTGATTTCATATTTTCGCTTGTTTTAGCATTTTTACGAACAGGACGGTTAGTAGTGGTTGTACCAAGTGTATCTTGTACTTCTTGAGAGATGATGAAATCGATAAATTTCTTGGCATTTTCCATGTTTTTAGCTTTTTTAACGATAGCTGCACTAGCGGGTAGGAAGACTGTTCCTTCTTTTGGATAGACAACTTTGATGTTAGCTCCGTCATTTAAGAGTTTAACAGCCGGATCTTCATAAGAAAGACCAACAGCCATTTCTCCATCAGCTACTGCTTTATAGACACCAGATGAGCTTGAACCGATTTTACCATCAATAAGTGTGAAGAGATCTTTTACATAAGACCAAGCCTTATCATCTTTGTAACCACCTTGAGCTTGTAGCATATTTGTTAATTGAGCAAAGGCGCTAGAGGAGTTTGCTGGGTCAGCAGTTGCTATTTTTCCTTTTAGTTCAGGTTTGAGAAGGTCACTATATCCTTCGATATTCATGCCTTTAGTTAAATCAGGGTTGACGATTAAAACACTACCATCTAGCGTATAAGGAGTAGAGTAGCCAGTTGTGTTTTGATATTCTTTGATAACATTATCATTTTCTTTTGAAGTATAGTTTTCAAAGAGTTCTCCGTGGGTAGCATATTGTGTATAAGAACCACCAAAGATGACATCGGCTACAGGAGCTTCTTTTTCTGACTCTAGTTTTTTGAAAAGTTCTCCAGTACCAGCTTGAATCAGTTCTACTTTGATACCATATTTTTCTTCAAAGGCAGGAATAGTTGCTCCAATTAAGCCCTCTGAGTTTGGTGAATAAACGACTAGCGAACCGCCGTCTCCTTTATCAGATGAACTGTCATCGGCAGATTCATTAGAAGAACAAGCAGCAAGACCAAAAAGAGCTAGTCCGCAAGCAGCATAATACATCCATTTCTTTTTCATGATGGATACCTCCGTTATGTTATTTAAGTTTATTTTAAAACAATGTAAGCGTTTTTAAAACTGACAATTCTATTCTATTAGAGTAAAATTCTCTACAAAAACGGAAGTAATCTTTTTGATTTTATAGTAGGGGGGAGATAGTTAATCATTGGAAAGTCAAATTTTATTTTTTTGATTGGATATCTGTAAAAATGTCATTGTACTTTTTAAGAATAGTGGATTTATTTTTAATGACATAATCTGAATCTTCGGTGGCAATCTTAATTTCTGTCATAGCCTTCATATTTTTATTGGTTTTAGAATTTTTTCGAATGGGTCTGATGGTTGTTTCAGTTCCTAGTTTATCCTGAATGTCTTGAGAAAGAAGGAAATCGATAAATTTTTTAGCGTTTTCCATGTGTTTGGCATTTTTGATAATAGCTGCGTTACCAGGCAAAAAGACGGTTCCTTCTTTTGGATAAATGACTTTTACATCAACGCCATTGTTTAAGAGTTTCAAGGCAGGATCTTCATAGGTAAGTCCTACAGCCATTTCTCCGTCAGCGATAGATTTGTAGACATTTGAAGAACTAGAAGCAATTTTCCCGTCTACTAAGCTAAATAGATTTTTCACATATGCCCAAGCTTGCTCATTTTCATAGCCACCTTGATCCACAAGCATGTTTGTTAATTGAGCAAAGGCACTAGAAGAATTACTTGGATCAGCAGTAGCAATTTTTCCTTTTAATTTAGGATTGAGTAGATCATTGTAGCCTTCAATTTTAATATCTTTTGTAAGAGCTGAATTGGCAATGATAACACTGACGTCCAGTGTATAAGGTGTGTAGAATCCTGTTTTATTTTGATATTCAGGGATTATCTGGTCGTTTTCTTGGGAAATATAAGGTTCAAAAAGTTTTTCGTTAGAAGAGAAGAGGGCATAGGAGCCTCCAAAAATGACATCAGCTACTGGGGATTCTTTTTCGGCCTCGGCTTTTTTGAACAATTCACCAGTGCTGGCTTGCACTAAGTTAACCTTAATACCATATTTTTCTTCGAAGGCAGGGATCGTTTCTTCGATAAGATCTTCAGGGTTAGGCGAGTAGACAACCAAAGTGCTATCTGAATCTTTCTCCGTGCTAGTTTCCGCTTCTATAGGTGAAGAACATCCTGATAAAGAAAGGAATATCCAGCCAAAAGAGAGAAAGAATAGTGTTTTTTTCATAATTATCTCCTTTTTTACGAACATTTTCTCTACCTAGATTATTAATGTTTTTAAATTGTAGAGTTCTACAGGATATAATAAAAACCTTAAAGAAACCTAAAACGAAAAATAGGAAATGAGTTCCTAGAGATGGGTGAATTGTAGCTGAGATTTTGATGGTAATACTCTTCAAAATACGTCGTTTTATCTGCAATTTCAAAGCTATGATTTGAGTAGTTAGCACTTTGGTTTTCATTGGGTAAAAGTACAAAATAAAAAGATTGCTAGAGTTGAGCAATCTTTTTACATCAATGGTTTTTATCCATAAGTTTTAATTCTTTTGGAGAAATATGGAGATACTTTTTAAAAACTTTGGCAAAATATTTATAGTCTGAAAATCCAACTTGTTCAGAGATATTGCTTAGGGGTGAATTGGGGGCCTCAGCTATTTTATCTATAGCTTGCTTGAGGCGGTAGCGTAAGATATATTCATTTAGCGTCATTGGGAAGTCTTCTTTGATAACCTTATATAGATAGCTTTCACTGTATCCTAGATTATCTGCAATGGTAGAAATGGTAAAGTGCATGCAGTAGTGTCGGTGCACAAATTCAAGAACTTGCTGAATGATTTGGTTTTGTGTATCAATTTGTTGGATGGAGGTGAGTAAAGTTTGATATTCTTCTAAAAAAGGAGTTTCTTGATAAGTGCTAACTCGTAATCGCAAAACAATTTTTTGAAGACATTCTGTCAATTCCTTGGTATCAATTGGTTTGGATAAGAAATCAACTACTCCATATTGCATGGCTTTTTTAGCATTTTGAAAATCGTTATAACCTGATAAGATAACTTTTTCATAAGAAAGGGTACGAGTGGCTTCGAACATCATAAAAGCATCCATAATTGGCATTGTGATGTCTGTTAAGACAATATGAGGTTCTTTTTCTTGGATGAGTTTCATTCCCTCTTGACCGTGACTGGCAGTTCCTACGACTTGGATGCCTAAGGCAGAGTAGTCTACGGCAATCTCTAGCCATTTTCGAATGAGGTGTTCATCTTCTACGATAATGAGCTTAAACATGAGTTAGTCCTTTCGTTACAAATTTGACCCAAGTTTCTCCTTGGCGATTGACTCCTAAATCTAGCTTGACATCAGAAAAAAAATTTCTCAATCGTTTATAGCTGTTAACGATGCCATGTTGGGTATGAGGGCTTTCTAAAGAGTCTAAAATAGCGAGTCGCTCTTGTTTTGTGAGTCCTCCAGCATTATCCTTGACTAAAAAAGTTAGAGAATCAGCTTCCAAGGTAATTTGGATATCAATATGAAGATCAATACGGTATTGCATCCCATATTTTATAGCATTTTCTACTAGAGGGAGCAAGAAAAGTTTAGGAATAGGTTGATTATCGACAGTTTCTGGGCAGACAATATCGTGGGAAAAGTGCTCGAAACGAATCTTATGAATAATAAGGTAATCCTCTATAATCTTTAAATCCTGAAAAATGGTTGTTTCTTTTTCTAAATCGGTGATACTGTAGCGAAGAATGCGCGTGAGATTCTGAATCAGGTCTTGTGTGAGACTTGCATCCACTAAAGAAGTGATTTTAATCGTCTCAAGCGTATTGTAGAGAAAATGAGGATTGAACTGAGCTTCTAGCATTTTTCTTTCAAAAATCCACTTTTCTTTTTCGATGGTCAACATTTTCTGATGAAGTTGATCTAATTTATACAACATATTGTTAATTTTTTCGGCCATAAACTCAAACTCATCACCTGTTTGTAGATAAAGCCTTTTTTCTGCTTGTTTGGGAATTTCTTGAAGTTGGTAAACTAAGCTTTCAATAGGAACAGCGTTGTGTGTAGCAATCTTATGAGCGATTCGTCTTGCTTGCCAGAAGTAGAGGAAGAATATACATAATGTGAGAATGGAGGCTAGCCCCAGTAAGCTAGGAATGGGAAAGAAGGATTGAAAAGTATAGATTGAAAAAATAGTACCTACTTTTTCTTTTTGAACAATAAGTGGTTCATTCGCATACCAGTGGGTGCGAGAGTGTAGGAGTTTCTCATCAAATTTTTCAAGAGTTGAACGAGTAAATTGATTTGTATTGTTGGAAAACATATTTCCAAAGCTATCGGTAATGATGTATTTAGAATTTATCATTGGGAAACTTGAGATGAAATCATTCTCATTTACGAAAGCAATAGTATAGGCTTTAACTCGTTGGTTTTGAAGTAGTGGTTTGATAAAGATTGTGTAGTGTTGCTTGTCTGAAGAGAGTGCAATTTTTTCTGTAACTTTATCTTGAGAAGGATTTTGAATGAGCAGTTTTAGATAGTAGGGAGATAAAATATTTTCTTGATGATTTCGATTAGTACTAAATAGTAATTCACCTGTATCGCTCAGGATAATAAGGTCAGAACTTAGTTTTAATTTAGCTTTTGTCTCGTAAAATAAGCTAAAGATTTCTCGCTCTGTGTGTTTGCCGTCCAAAAATCCAGGAATCATTTTATAGTTCATAGTGGTCAGGAGCTCATTATTTGCTTCTTTCATCTCTTGAACTTGTTTGACAATCTGTCTCGTGTCTTTGGAGAGTTGTTGCCTTTGTAAAAAATAGGAAAAACCAAAAAGTAAAATGAGTAGTAAAAAAGAGGTCACAAAGGCTGCGATAGAGCTTCTATGGAGAATTTCTTTTTGGAGAGATTTTTTAAAGGAATGAGACATCTGCTACCTCCTTGGAAGGGTTTTCTGTTATAAGTATAGCAGTTTAAAAATTCTAGAGCAAGGTAAAATAGAAAAGTATAGAATAGAACGAGACCAAATTCTCCCAAAAATGGTATAATAGTAACATCATAAAATTGGAGAAATAGCATGAGTTTTTACAATCATAAGGAAATCGAGCCCAAGTGGCAAGGCTACTGGGCGAAACATCATACATTTAAGACAGGAACAGATGCCTCAAAACCTAAGTTCTATGCTCTGGACATGTTCCCTTATCCATCAGGAGCTGGATTGCATGTAGGACACCCAGAAGGTTACACAGCAACGGATATTCTCAGCCGTTACAAACGTGCGCAAGGCTACAACGTCCTTCACCCAATGGGATGGGATGCCTTTGGTTTGCCTGCAGAGCAATACGCTATGGATACGGGGAATGACCCAGCAGAATTTACAGCGGAAAACATTGCCAACTTCAAACGTCAAATCAATGCGCTTGGATTCTCTTACGACTGGGATCGTGAAGTCAACACGACAGATCCAAACTACTACAAGTGGACTCAGTGGATCTTCACTAAGCTTTACGAAAAAGGCTTGGCCTATGAAGCGGAAGTGCCAGTAAACTGGGTTGAGGAACTAGGAACAGCCATTGCCAACGAAGAAGTCCTTCCTGACGGAACATCTGAGCGTGGTGGCTATCCAGTTGTCCGCAAACCAATGCGCCAATGGATGCTCAAAATCACTGCCTATGCAGAGCGCCTGCTCAATGACTTGGATGAACTTGATTGGCCAGAGTCTATCAAGGATATGCAACGCAACTGGATCGGGAAATCAACTGGTGCCAATGTAACCTTTAAAGTAAAAGGAACAGACAAGGAATTCACTGTCTTTACCACTCGTCCGGACACCCTTTTCGGTGCGACTTTCACTGTTTTAGCACCTGAGCATGATTTGGTAGATGCTATCGTCAGTCCAGAACAAGCTGAAGCCGTAGCAGACTACAAACACCAAGCTAGCCTCAAATCAGACTTGGCTCGTACAGACCTTGCCAAGGAAAAAACAGGGGTTTGGACTGGAGCTTATGCTGTAAACCCTGTTAATGGTAAAGAAATCCCAATCTGGATTGCCGACTACGTATTGTCTAGCTATGGAACAGGTGCTGTTATGGCTGTGCCAGCCCACGACCAACGTGACTGGGAATTTGCCAAACAGTTTGGTCTTCCAATCGTAGAAGTGCTAGAAGGTGGAAATGTAGCAGAAGCTGCTTATACTGAAGATGGTCTTCATGTCAATTCAGACTTCCTAGATGGCCTTAACAAAGAAGACGCTATTGCTAAGATTGTCGCTTGGTTGGAAGAAAAAGGCTGTGGTCAAGAGAAGGTTACCTACCGTCTCCGCGACTGGCTCTTTAGTCGTCAACGTTACTGGGGTGAACCAATCCCAATCATTCATTGGGAAGATGGGACTTCAACAGCTGTCCCTGAAAATGAACTCCCACTTGTCTTGCCAGTAACCAAGGACATCCGCCCCTCAGGTACTGGTGAAAGTCCACTAGCTAACTTGACAGACTGGCTGGAAGTGACTCGTGAAGATGGCGTCAAAGGTCGTCGCGAAACAAACACTATGCCACAATGGGCAGGTTCAAGCTGGTACTACCTCCGTTACATTGATCCACATAACACAGAGAAATTGGCTGATGAGGACCTCCTCAAACAATGGTTGCCAGTAGATATTTACGTGGGTGGGGCAGAGCATGCTGTACTTCACTTGCTTTACGCTCGTTTCTGGCATAAATTCCTCTATGACATCGGTGTTGTTCCGACTAAGGAACCATTCCAAAAACTCTTTAACCAAGGAATGATTTTGGGAACAAGCTACCGTGACCACCGTGGCGCTCTTGTAGCGACTGATAAGGTTGAAAAACGTGACGGTTCTTTCTTCCATGTGGAAACAGGAGAAGAGTTGGAGCAAGCACCAGCCAAGATGTCTAAATCTCTTAAGAACGTTGTCAACCCAGACGATGTGGTAGA
The DNA here is from genome assembly GCA_900546335.1 of uncultured Streptococcus sp. Classification (GTDB taxonomy): domain Bacteria; phylum Bacillota; class Bacilli; order Lactobacillales; family Streptococcaceae; genus Streptococcus. The sequence goes on along the minus strand of URCN01000022.1, from coordinate 2,259 downwards.
ACAATACGGTGCCGACACTCTTCGTGTCTATGAAATGTTCATGGGACCACTCGATGCTTCCATCGCTTGGTCAGAAGAAGGTCTGGAAGGAAGCCGTAAGTTCCTAGATCGTGTTTACCGTTTGATTACAAGTAAAGAAATTGTTGCGGAAAATAATGGTGCTCTTGACAAGGTTTACAATGAAACCGTTAAATCTGTTACTGAGCAAATCGAATCCATGAAATTCAATACAGCCATTGCCCAACTTATGGTCTTTGTCAACGCTGCCAACAAGGAAGACAAACTCTATGTGGATTGCGCCAAAGGCTTTATCCAATTGATTGCCCCATTTGCACCTCACTTGGCAGAAGAACTCTGGCAAACAGTTACAGCAACAGGTGAGTCCATCTCTTACGTGGCTTGGCCAACTTGGGACGAAAGCAAATTGGTTGAAGACGAAATCGAAATTGTCGTCCAAATCAAAGGAAAAGTTCGTGCCAAATTGATGGTTGCTAAAGACCTATCACGCGAAGAATTGCAAGAAATCGCTCTGGCTGATGAAAAAGTTAAAGCAGAAATTGACGGCAAGGAAATCGTGAAAGTGATTGCTGTACCTAACAAGCTGGTAAATATCGTTGTGAAATAAGATAGGAATCCTTCAGAGTAGAATCTGGAGGATTTTTTGAATTTTTTCATGAAAGTATGATATACTATGTGCAATTATAAAGTTTGAAAAGTAAAACAAGGAGAAATCAATGCCAGTAAATGAATATGGTCAGATGATTGGTGAGCCAATGGAAAGTTATACACCAGGTGAATTGCCTTTCATTGATTTCTTAGAAGGGCGCTACGCTCGGATAGAGGCTCTTTCGGTGGAAAAGCATGCGGAGGATTTACTAGCTGTTTATGGTCCAGATACTCCTTGGGAGATGTGGACCTACCTCTTTCAGGAACCAGTGGCAGATATGGAGGAACTGGTCAGCCTTTTAAACCAGATGTTGACTCGTAAGGACCGTTTTTTCTATGCTATCTTGGATAGGGAGACGGGTAAGGCCTTGGGAACCTTTTCTCTCATGCGCATTGACCAGAATAACCGAGTAATAGAAGTTGGTGCCGTTACTTTTTCGCCTGCTCTTAAGGGTACGAGGATAGGGACAGAGGCTCAATATCTCCTAGCTAGCTATGTTTTTGAGGAGCTTAACTATCGTCGCTATGAGTGGAAATGTGATTCTCTAAATTTGCAATCAAGACGAGCAGCGGAACGTTTGGGCTTTGTCTATGAAGGAACCTTCCGCCAGGCAGTCGTTTATAAGGGGCGTACGAGGGATACGGATTGGCTCTCTATGATTGATAAGGACTGGCCTCGAGTTAAAGCTCGTTTGGAAGCATGGCTGGCTCCTGAAAACTTTGATAAAGATGGACGGCAGTACAAGAGCTTGAGAGAATTCTGAGAGGTATTGAGATGATTACTATTAGAAGACAAGAAATCGTCAAGCTAGAGGATGTTTTGCATCTCTATCAGGCAGTTGGATGGACAAATTATACACATCAACCCCAAATGTTGGAGAAGGCCTTGTCTCACTCATTAGCGATTTATTTGGCACGTGATGGAGATGCCGTGGTTGGCTTGGTCCGTTTGGTCGGAGATGGTTTTTCATCGGTTTTTGTCCAGGATTTGATTGTTTTGCCTTGCTATCAGCGCCAAGGGATTGGTAGCGACTTGATGAAAGAGGCTTTAGGTGATTACAAAGATGCCTATCAAGTCCAACTAGTGACCGAACAGACAGAAAAAACCTTGGGATTCTATCGTTCTCTGGGATTTGAAACCTTATCTACTTATGATTGTACAGGAATGATTTGGGTGGATCGAAAAAGATAAAAAATTTATTTTTTCTTAAGTAAAGTTTAAGTCTCCTCTTGTATCATATAGTTATTAAATAAAGACCTCCTAATACTCTTCGAAAATCTCATCAACCTTCGTTAGAGTCGACTTAGCTAACTATAGTTATGCTTGCGCCTATCTGCCTAGTCTGATTTCGATTTTCATTGAGTACCCTTTATTTAATGAAATCCCAAACTTTTCTTTTTCATCATAATCTCCTAAAGAAGTCACCCAATCAGGTGGCTTTTTTTATGGCTTGGAGAGGAAAATTCCATTTGAAAAAAATTTTTAAACAAATGATAAATCAGAGAAAAAATTAAGTTAGCTTTAAGATTCATCTTGTATTATATAATCATTAAATAAAGACCTCCTAACTTTATTTAATGAAATCCTAAACT
>URCN01000021.1:0-21103 GCA_900546335.1 uncultured Streptococcus sp. | reverse complement strand
GGCGATCTTTTAACTGCTGGTGTGGAGATTTCTGTCCAACCACCAGGTAAGAAAATCCAATCTCTCAACCTCATGAGTGGTGGTGAAAAAGCCCTATCTGCTCTGGCTCTGCTCTTCTCCATTATCCGTGTTAAGACCATTCCTTTTGTCATCTTGGATGAGGTAGAAGCGGCACTAGACGAAGCCAATGTTAAACGTTTTGGGGATTACCTCAATCGTTTTGACAAGGACAGCCAGTTCATCGTCGTAACCCACCGTAAGGGGACGATGGCGGCAGCGGACTCTATCTATGGAGTTACCATGCAAGAATCAGGTGTGTCTAAGATTGTTTCGGTTAAATTAAAAGATTTGGAAGAAACAATAGACTAGTTACCAAATGATAGCATCTCTTAGGAGGTGCTATTTTTTAAAACTAAAGTGCTAAATCTTCTCTTAAGGTCAGTTCAGGCGCAAAAAACGACATTTGGGATTTCCTCTTAGCGAAAAGACTTTCTCTATGATATAATAGTTTCATGATTACAACAGTACCTATTAAGAACGAAAAAGATATTGCAGTACCAGGTAATACAGTCCTTGTACTAGGTTATTTTGATGGCATCCACAAGGGACATCAGAAACTTTTTGAAGTGGCCAGTAAGGCTTCTATGAAGGATTATCTGCCAGTTGTCGTGATGACCTTTACAGAGTCGCCAAAACTTGCTTTGCAACCTTACCAACCTGAGCTTATGCTTCACATCGTCAATCACGAAGAACGGGAGCACAAGATGAAATGGCATGGAGTAGAGGCTCTATTCTTACTCGACTTTAGTAGCAAATTTGCTAGTCTAACGGGTCAAGAATTCTTTGATACCTATGTTCGAGCTTTAAAACCAGCGATTATTGTAGCAGGATTTGACTATACCTTTGGCTCAGATAAGAAAACTGCGGATGACCTGAAGGACTATTTTGATGGAGAGATCATCATTGTTCCTCCAGTTGAGGACGAAAAGGGCAAGATCAGCTCCACACGGATTCGCCAAGCTATTCTTGATGGAGATGTCAAGGAAGTCAACCATCTACTAGGCACACCTCTCCCAACCCGTGGGATGGTCGTTCATGGAAATGCCCGTGGGCGTACTATCGGTTATCCAACAGCCAATCTGGTCCTCAGAGATCGAACTTATATGCCAGCAGACGGTGTTTACGTAGTCGATGTAGAAGTACAACGTCAGAGATATCGTGGCATGGCAAGTGTTGGGAAAAATGTTACCTTTGATGGAGAAGAACCACGTTTTGAAGTCAACATTTTTGACTTTTCAGATGATATTTACGGAGAGACAGTCATGGTCTACTGGCTAGACCGTGTCCGTGATATGGTTAAATTTGACTCCATCGACGAGCTCGTAGACCAACTCCAGAAAGACGAAGAAATTGCTCGGAACTGGAAGGATGGAGAGTGAGAGTTTTCTATCAATTCGAAAGAGTAGATAGAATGAAATTCATATAATGGACAAAAAAGTAGCCTTTTCAGGCTACTTTTTATTAAAACACACGATAGACATAAGGATTTTCTGGTTTGTCTACTTTGGTGAAACTCTCAACTTCCAGTGTTGGGAGTTTTTGTCTGAGTTCTTTATGGTAGTGGAGTGTCAGGGTTCCCCTAGCGGCAATCCAGGTATTGTCAGGATACTGGCGTGAGTTCCCCTTGGTCAGGAGTCCATATACTCCAGAGTCTGCGATACAGTGGATGATGCCAAAGCGAAAGAGGAACTGGCTATCTGGATGGCTAGGATCGTTATAGACAAAGCCTGTAAATTCGATTTTCTTTCCTTCAAACTCTTGAGGGTAGTCATAGAGAACTTCCATGACCTCCATATAGTTATCGTCTGTAATTTGAATGGTTGGCTGGGAGAGGTATTTGTCAGCTGTAGTCCTCATTTCCTTTTCATAAGCAGATTTGGAAAAATAGGTACTGGTATCGGGTTTGAGGTATTGACTGGATGTGCCTTCGCTTGCCTGAATAGCAGTATCGATTTCCTCAGAAAGTGGGAAATGATAACCTTTGGCAGATACAGTTCTCGAGTCCAAACTTACTGTCGGAAAGGCAACCCCAATCAAGAGAGGTAGAGACAGTAAAAGGAGGCTGATTTGTCTAGCTCGACGACTTTCCATATGGCTGTGAGAGTTGATTTTCTTGATCCAGATGTAGAATTGAACCAGAGCCAACAGAAGAGAAAGGAGCATGGAGATATAGACTAGATAGGAATAGTGGAGGTTGATGTAGTGACTGAGCTTGCCAGATAGCTTCAGATACAGAGTCAGAGCAAAATAGCCTAGTAGAATGAAAAATCGAGTCATATCATCACCCCCATCATGTAAGAATAAAGCAAGACAAGTACTGTCACAATGCCCATGAATTGCCAGATGAAACGCGCTTTGAGATAGTGCTTCATCATGAGGAGATTTTTGATATCAAGCATGGGGCCAATGACCAGAAAAGCAAGGACTGGCGCTAGGCCGAAGCTCGAGAGGAGAGAAGCGCCGATAAAGGCGTCTGCCTCGCTACAAAGAGAGAGGAGAAAGGCTAGAAACATGAGCAAGAGAATCGCAAGGACTGGACTTGCGCTGATAGAGGTCAAGATCCGAGTCGGGACATAGACCTGCACGATAGCCGCAAAGAGACAGCCAAAGACCAAGTAACGCCCCATATCGAAAAACTCGTCAATAGCCTGTATAAAGACCTGAAAGACCTTTCTAGCAGGACTCAAGTGTGAAAAGTCATGTTCGTGACAAGTAATAGAATTCTCTTTTTGAATGGGTTCCTTCCAGAAAAATCCTAGGAAAATCCCCAGAATCAAAGCAATCACAATAGCTCCCAGAGCTCGCAAGAAGGCAAGTTTTATTGAATTGCCAAAGGCAGAATATGTGGCTAAAAGAACGATAGGATTGATAATGGGAGCAGTCACCAGAAAAGGAATGGCCGTGTAGCTGGGCACTTTCTTTTCCAAAAAACGATTGATAATCGGAACGATTCCACATTCGCAAGAAGGAAAGAGAAAGCCAATGAAGGTACCAAAAAAGATCCTCCCCCAACGATTGCGAGGAAGAAACTCATAAACTTTATCAGGTGTGATATAGACCTCAATCAACCCCGAAATGAGACTCCCAATCAGGACAAAAGGAAGGGCTTCAATCATGATGGAGAGAAAAATAGCTCCCGCTTGTAATACACTAGGAGGAAGAGATTGGAAAACAGTCATCTATTTTTTCTTCTCAACTTTTTCTTTTTTATCTTTGTCATCTGGGAAAGTGACTTGTGTTAAGTCAGGAAGTTTGGCGAATTCTTCAAACATTTTGTCCAAGTCATCCGTTTTTGTAAATTTAACAGCCATGGGCCTACCTCTTTTCTACATTCTACCTCTATTATACTATTATTTTGTGGAAAAGGGATTATTTTGATAATCAAAGATGCAAAAACAGGTAAGGAAAAACAAGAATTGTTCCTTATGGTATAATAGATTCATGGATAAAAAATATGAAAAAATCTCCCAAGATTTGGGAGTAACCTTAAAGCAAATCGATACTGTTCTAAGTTTGACGGCTGAAGGAGCAACAATTCCCTTCATCGCTCGTTATCGGAAGGACATGACTGGTAGTCTGGATGAGGTGGCGATTAAGGCCATTATCGACTTGGATAAAAGTCTGACAAATCTCAACGACCGTAAAGAAGCTGTCTTGGCTAAGATTCAAGAACAAGGCAAACTAACCAAGGAATTAGAAGAAGCTATTTTGGCAGCTGAAAAATTAGCAGACGTTGAAGAACTCTATCTTCCTTATAAGGAAAAACGTCGAACCAAGGCAACTATTGCCCGAGAAGCTGGACTCTTTCCTCTCGCCCGCTTGATCTTGCAGAATGTAGATGGTTTAGAGAAAGAAGCTGAGAAGTTTGTCTGTGAAGGATTTGCGACAGTTCAAGAAGCCTTGGCTGGAGCGGTTGATATCTTGGTCGAAGCCTTATCGGAAGATGTGACTTTGCGTTCACTGACCTATCAGGAAGTGCTGAGACACTCTAAAATCACTTCGCAAGTCAAGGATGAAAGTCTCGATGAAAAACAAGTTTTTCAGATATATTACGATTTTTCAGAGACAGTTGGCAACATGCAGGGTTATCGTACCTTGGCCCTCAATCGTGGTGAGAAACTAGGTGTCTTAAAAGTCGGTTTTGAGCACGCGTCAGATCGTATTCTTGCTTTCTTTGCTGCCCGTTTCAAGGTGAAAAATGCCTATATAGATGAAGTTGTTCAACAGTCAGTTAAGAAAAAGGTCTTGCCTGCTATCGAACGACGCATTCGGACAGAATTAACTGAGAAAGCAGAAGAAGGAGCTATCCAACTCTTTTCTGACAACCTGCGCAATCTTCTCTTGGTTGCTCCGCTGAAAGGGCGCGTGGTTCTAGGATTTGACCCTGCCTTTCGTACAGGTGCCAAACTTGCTGTCGTTGATACAACAGGTAAAATGTTGACAACCCAAGTCATTTATCCAGTAAAACCAGCATCAGCTCGTCAGATTGAAGAAGCAAAGAAAGATTTGTCGGACTTGATTGGTCAATACGGTGTGGAAATTATTGCTATCGGAAATGGAACTGCCAGTCGTGAAAGTGAAGCCTTTGTGGCGGAAGTTCTGAAAGATTTTCCAGAAGTCAGCTATGTTATCGTCAATGAAAGTGGCGCTTCTGTCTATTCTGCTAGTGAACTAGCTCGTCAGGAGTTTCCAGACTTGACCGTTGAAAAACGCTCTGCTATCTCGATCGCTCGACGTTTGCAAGATCCCCTTGCTGAATTGGTCAAAATCGATCCCAAGTCAATCGGTGTCGGGCAATACCAGCACGATGTCAGTCAGAAGAAACTGTCTGAAAGTCTGGACTTTGTCGTGGATACCGTGGTGAACCAAGTCGGTGTCAATGTCAATACAGCCAGCCCAGCACTTCTTTCCCACGTAGCTGGACTCAATAAAACCATTTCTGAAAATATCGTCAAATACCGTGAGGAAGAAGGAAAAATCACTTCACGCGCTCAAATCAAGAAGGTTCCTCGTCTGGGTGCCAAAGCCTTTGAGCAGGCTGCTGGTTTCCTCCGTATTCCTGAAAGTAGCAATATCCTTGATAATACAGGAGTTCACCCAGAAAACTATGCTGCGGTTAAGGAGCTCTTCAAACGCTTGGATATCAAGGACTTGAATGAAGAAGCACAAAACAAGCTTAAGTCCCTATCAGTCAAGGAGATGGCGCAAGAACTGAATCTTGGACCAGAAACGCTTAAAGATATCATTTCCGACCTTCTCAAACCAGGTCGAGATTTCCGTGATTCTTTTGATGCACCTGTTCTCCGTCAAGATGTACTGGATATCAAGGACTTAAAGGTCGGCCAGAAGCTAGAAGGTGTGGTGCGTAATGTTGTTGATTTCGGTGCCTTCGTTGATATCGGGATTCACGAAGATGGCTTGATCCATATTTCCCACATGAGTCGCAAATTTATCAAACATCCTAGTCAAGTGGTGTCTGTCGGAGATTTGGTAACGGTTTGGGTTAAGAAAATCGATACTGAACGTGAAAAAGTCAATCTGTCGCTCCTAACTCCAGATGAATCTAACTGACTACGTTCAGTCTGTTTCCCTCGAAGACTTTGGTAGACCCTTTACCCACCAAGCCCAGTGGAATTCTCGTCTGCGAACGACAGGTGGACGATTTTTCCCTAAGGATGGGCATTTGGATTTTAATCCCAAGGTCTATAATGAACTTGGTTTGGAGGTTTTTCGGAAAATCGTGCGCCATGAACTCTGTCACTATCACCTTTATTTTCAGAAAAAGGGGTATCGACATAAGGACCGAGATTTTAAAGAACTTTTGAAAGAAGTGGATGGACTGCGCTTTGTTCCCCATTTGAAAGACCAAAGTAATTTCCTGGTCTATCAGTGCCAATACTGCCAGCAACGCTATCAACGCAAGAGGAAGGTTGATACAAAACGCTATCGCTGTGGCGTCTGCCGTGGCAAACTCGTCATCTTAAATCGGCCTAAGGACTGATGTTTGTGAACCTGTTTCATGCTATACTACTTGTAAGAATACCGAAAGAGGAAACAATCATGAATACAAAATTTTATAAAATGAGACGAAATCGTATGGTGTCAGGAGTTTTAGCTGGGCTATCAGACAAGTGGAATTTTGATGTAACCCTAGTCCGCTTTCTCTTCGCCATTTTTACCGTAGCAAATTTTGGAATTGGTGTGATAATCTACATCATCCTTGCCTCTATCCTGCCAACTAAGGAAGAAATCGAAGCCGAAATGTACGGAACAGGACCACGCAAACGTAAGGAAGCCCAAGCCATTGAAGACAATGATGGACGGTTTTGGTGAGTCGGATTTGGAAATAGTTTATAGATAATTTCCTTGTTTCTTGAAGAAATTAGAAAAAGTAGTGAATCCTAACCCTTGCATCCGCAAGGGTTTTCTTCTTGCCTTTCTTTTATGGTAAAATATTGATAGCGAAATTGCTTGATATTCTTCAATCTTACAAAAATGTAAGATTAAAGTCTCTTTTGTAAGGTTAGGTTATGGCAAGCCGTCTTTTTTTGCGATAAACTAGACTCATAAAGAATAAAGGAGCAAAACCATGAAAAGAATCTTACAAAAGAAAACAAGAAAACCAAGTCAAAAAGATATCGAGCGTGTTCAACTGGGATGCGCTATGATGCAAGCACAGTTTCGATTGATGGGATATTAAGAAGGAGAAAATCATGACACTTTTAGATGTAAAACACGTTCAAAAAATCTACAAAACACGTTTCCAAGGTAACCAAGTAGAAGCTCTCAAGGACATTCACTTTACAGTAGAAAAGGGTGACTACGTCGCTATCATGGGAGAGTCTGGCTCAGGGAAATCAACCCTGCTCAACATCCTAGCTATGCTGGATAAACCAACTCGAGGCCAGGTTTACCTAAACGGAACAGACACAGCCACTATTAAAAATTCCCAGGCTTCAAGTTTCCGTCGTGAGAAGTTGGGATTTGTCTTCCAAGACTTTAACTTGCTAGATACCTTGTCTGTTAAGGACAATATCTTGCTTCCGTTAGTGTTATCACGAAAACCTATCACAGAGATGATGAAAAAATTGGTAGTAACAGCTGAAAATTTGGGCATCAACCAATTGCAAGAGAAGTACCCTTATGAGATTTCTGGTGGTCAAAAGCAGCGGGTAGCAGTAGCACGCGCCATCATCACAGAACCTGAAATTCTCCTTGCGGATGAGCCAACAGGAGCCCTTGACTCCAAATCATCTGCAGCCTTACTCGACGTTTTTGATGAAATCAATGAGCGCGGGCAAACCATTCTCATGGTAACCCACTCAACAGCTGCAGCAAGTAGGGCCAAGCGCGTTCTCTTTATCAAGGACGGCATTCTTTACAACCAAATCTACCGTGGAGACAAGACAGAACGTCAGATGTTTCAAGAAATCTCTGATACTTTGACTGTTATGGCAAGCGAGGTGAATTAGTATGTTTCGATTGACCAATAAGTTAGCGGTTTCGAACTTAATTAAAAACCGCAAACTCTACTATCCCTTTGCTTTAGCTGTTCTCTTAGCTGTGACCATTACTTATCTCTTTTACTCATTGACACTGAATCCTAACATTGGCAAGATTCGAGGGGGAGAAACTATCTCCGTGACGCTTGGTCTCGGTATGGTGATTGTCACTATAGCCTCTGCCATCATCGACTTTTATGCCAATAGTTTCGTCATGAAAAACCGTTCCAAAGAACTAGGGATTTATGGCATGCTAGGATTAGAAAAACGCCATTTGATCAGTATGGTCTTTAAGGAGCTTCTTATTTTTGGCTCCCTAACCTTGACAGCTGGACTTGGCCTAGGAGCTCTCTTTGATAAACTCATCTTTGCTCTGCTACTGAAGCTAATGAATATGAAGGTGGAGCTCGTTTCTACTTTCCAACCAATTGTTTTTATCCTAGTTCTCATCGTCTTTGGAGCTATCTTCCTAGGTCTGATTTTTATCAATGCCTTTCGGATTGCACGCATGAATGCCCTTCAGCTCTCTCGTGAGAAGGCCAGTGGTGAGAAAAAAGGACGTTTCTTAAGCCTTCAAACAATTCTAGGTTTGATTAGCATGGGAGCTGGCTACTACCTAGCAGTTACAGTTGAAAATCCACTTAATGCTGTTCTGATTTTCTTTGTGGCAGTCCTGCTGGTAATCTTTGGGACCTATCTCTTGTTTAATGCAGGGATTACAGTATTTCTACAAATCTTGAAGAAAAACAAGCGTTACTATTACCAACCCAACAACATGATTTCCTTATCCAATCTTATCTTTCGAATGAAGAAAAATGCGGTTGGTCTGGCTACGATTGCCATTCTTTCAACTATGGTCTTGGTAACCATGTCAGCAGCAACCAGTATCTTCTCGGCTTCAGAAACCTTCAAGAAATTCATGAATCCACATGATTTTGGAATTACAGGACGAAATGTTGAAAAAGAAGATTTAGATAAACTTTTGAGTCAGTATGCTAGCGATAAGGGATTAACTGTCACCAAAAAAGAAGTATTTCGTCATAGCAATTTTGGCATCGAGAGTCAAGATGGAACCAAACTCCGTATCTTTGCAAAGGGGAATAACTTCGTCCAACCGAAAACCATTTTCATGGTCTTTGATCAAAAAGACTATGAAAACATGACTGGGCAAAAACTCTCCCTTTCAGGAAATGAAGTCGGCTTGTTTACCAAGAATAAGGTACTTGAAGGACAGAAAGAATTCACCCTAAATGACCAGACTTACACTGTTAAAGAAGAAATTAAAAATGATTTCGTTCTGGAACATGTGCCAAATGAGTTTAACATAATCACATCGGACTACAATTATCTTGTTGTTCCTAACTTGCAAGCCTTTATTGATCAATATCCGGATTCTTCTCTTTTTGATCAACTTTATGGTGGCATGAATGTAACAGCTAGTGAAGAAGAACAGCTCAAACTCGCTGACGACTTTACAGAATACCTTCGTAACTTCAATAGAGACTTAAACAAAGAGGGAAGCTATGTATTTGGAAGCAATCTGGCTGATAGCAGTGCGCAAATAAGTGCCCTTTATGGAGGTGTCTTCTTCATCGGTATTTTCCTTTCTATCATCTTTATGGTGGGAACTGTTCTGGTTATTTACTACAAACAAATCTCTGAGGGCTATGAAGACCGTGAACGTTTCATAATTCTGCAAAAAGTCGGTCTCGATCAAAAGCAAATCAAGCAAACCATCAACAAACAGGTCCTAACTGTTTTCTTCCTCCCTTTGCTCTTTGCTTTCCTACATCTTGCCTTTGCTTATCATATGCTTAGTCTCATCCTAAAAGTCATTGGGGTGCTAGATGCGACTATGATGTTGACTGTCACTTTGTCCATCTGTGCTATCTTTCTCATTGTCTACGTCTTAATCTTTATGATTACCTCAAGAAGCTATCGCAAGATTGTGCAAATGTAAAAAAGATACCTCGATATTTATCGAGGTATTTCTTTATCTTAAATGCTAAAGAGTTGTCCCAAGAGGAAGGTTACCCCCATGGTGAGAAGTCCGATACAGAGGTTGCGGATCATAGCAGTTTTCGTAGGAGCTTTTCCTAATTTAGCACTGGTATAGCCAGTGACGAGAAGGGAAAGGGCTACGATAAGAACAGTTGCTGGAATGCGATAATCACTTGGAAAGATAGTGATCGAAAGCATGGGAGGAAGACTTCCCAGTACAAAGGCGATAAAGCTAGAGATTGCAGCATGCCAAGGATTGGTAAATTCTTCGTACTCGATACCGTATTTTTCCTCAACCAAGGCTTTGAGTGGATTTTTTAAAAAGGCCTTGTTGGTCAAAAGTTGGGCGGACGTTTCACACTCACCGTTTTGAAGATAAGCAGCATAGAGGGATTGTTTTGCAGATTCCATATCTTTATCCAAGAGTAATTGCTCTCTAGCAACAGCGGCTTCTTCCGTGTCTTTCTGAGTGGATACAGAGACATATTCGCCACCTGCCATAGAAAAAGCACCAGCGAGGATAGCTGCCAATCCTGATAGAAAGATAATCCAGATATTGCTTGTCGCACTGGCAACACCGATAACGACTCCAGCGATGGAAATAATCCCATCATTGGCACCAAGAACACCCGCACGCAGGATATTGAGCCGGCCTGCAAAGTTTGCATCAATTTCATGTTTTATTTCTGTCATAGTCATCTCCTTTCTCTCCATTATAGAGAAAAGGATAGTGGAATACAAACTTTTTAAACTATCTGAAAAAAGTTCTACGATTCTAATTTTTAGGCCCTTTGAAGTTTCTCCGAAAAAGTAGTGCTATCCTACTGTACTGGACCTTTTTAAACTTATCTATGGTATAATAGAAGATAGATTTATCAATTGGAGAATAAAGGATTTTATGATTAAACTTGTAGCAACCGATATGGATGGAACCTTTCTAGATGGAGAGGGTCGGTTTGATATGGAACGCCTCAAAAACGTACTTGTTTCCTACAAGGAAAAGGGGATTTATTTTGCTGTGGCTTCAGGTCGTGGTATTCTATCCCTGAAAAAGCTATTTGCAGATGTGCGTGATGAAGTGATTTTTATAGCTGAAAATGGGAGCTATGTTGAGTTTCATGGTGAGGATATGTATGAGGCTACTATGTCTCGGGATTTTTACTTGAGCACTTTTGAAGCTTTAAAGAAATCGCCTTATTTTGATGAAAGAAAAATGCTCTTGACTGGGAAAAAAGCTTGTTATGTATTGGATACAGTGGATGAGACTTATCTCATGATTAGCCGTCACTACAATGAAAATATTCAAAAAGTAGCGAGTTTAGAAGATATCACAGATGAGATTTTTAAATTCACCACCAACTTCACAGAAGAAACGATAGAAGCTGGAGAGGCCTGGGTCAACGAAAATGTTTCTGGTGTGAAAGCCATGACAACAGGTTATGAATCCATCGATATTGTCTTGGACTATGTTGATAAGGGTGTAGCTATTGTTGAGCTGGCAAAAAAACTTGGTCTGACCATGGATCAGGTTATGGCTTTTGGCGATAATCTCAATGACCTTCACATGATGCAGGTTGTTGGACACCCAATCGCTCCTGAAAATGCGCGACCAGAGATTTTAGAATTAGCGGAGACAGTGATTGGCCACCACAAGGACCAGTCAGTGATGGCTTATATGGAGGGCTTGTAATGGCAGATATTAAATTGATTGCACTCGATTTGGATGGTACCTTACTGACAACGGATAAAAAGCTGACAGATCGTACCAAGGCGGTCCTCAAAGCTGCGCGTGATCGTGGCATCAAGGTCGTACTGACAACAGGTCGTCCTTTGAAGGCTATGGATTTTTTTCTCCATGAGCTAGGGACTGACGGCCAGGAGGACGAGTACACCATCACTTTTAATGGAGGGCTTGTCCAGAAAAATACGGGAGAGATTCTCGATAAAACAGTCTTTTCAATCGACGATGTGGCACGCTTGTACGAGGAAACTGAAAAACTAGGGTTGCCGTTAGATGCCATTTCTGAAGGAACAGTCTATCAAATCCAGTCGGACCAAGAAAGTCTCTATGCTAAGTTTAATCCAGCTCTGACTTTCGTGCCAGTCGCTTTTGAAGAGCTATCTAGTCAGATAACTTATAATAAATGTGTGACTGCCTTTGCCCAAGAACCTTTGGATGCAGCAATTCAACAGATTTCTCCTGAATTGTTTGACCTATATGAAATCTTCAAATCGCGTGAACTCTTATTGGAATGGTCACCGAAAAACGTCCACAAGGCAACAGGTTTAGCGAAATTAATTAAACACCTAGGCATCGATCAAAGTCAAGTCATGGTTTGTGGGGACGAGGCCAATGATCTTTCTATGATTGAGTGGGCAGGTCTGGGAGTTGCCATGCAAAATGCAGTTCCTGCGGTTAAGGAAGTTGCCAATGTCATTACCCCTATGACCAACGATGAGGAAGCCGTTGCTTGGGCTATCGAAGAATACGTGCTAAAGGAGAACTAGAATATGGGATTATTTGACCGTCTATTCGGGAAAAAAGAAGAGCCGAAAATCGAAGATATTGTTAAAGAAGCTCTGGAAAATCTTGATTTGTCAGAAGAGGTTGAAGAAAACCAAACGGCAGTCGAAGAAACTTCTCAGGAAGAGACAGCAAGGGACAAAGTGGAAGCAAGTCTTGTTCAAGAAGAACTTCCTCAAGTCTCGACAGAAGAAGTGATTGAACCAGAAGCAGTTGAGGAAACTGCTCAGAAAGAGGTTGAGCTAGAAGTTGATGAGACAGAGCAAAGCCAAGAACCTAAAGAAGTTTTAGAAGGAGAGAGCCAAGAATCTCTAGAAACTGAAGAAGAACTAGCGTCAGAAGTAGTTGAAGAAGAACTTTCTCAGGTTGAAGAAACCGTTCAGGAAAAATATGACCGCAGTCTCAAGAAAACCCGTACAGGATTCGGTGCTCGTTTGAATGCCTTCTTTGCCAACTTCCGTTCTGTCGATGAAGAATTCTTCGAAGAATTGGAAGAACTGCTCATCATGAGCGACGTCGGTGTGCAAGTTGCTTCAAACTTAACAGAAGAACTACGTTATGAAGCCAAACTCGAAAATGCTAAGAAGCCTGACGCACTCCGTCGAGTCATTATCGAGAAATTGGTTGAACTCTATGAGAAGGATGGCAACTACGATGAACAAATCCATTTCCAAGATGGTTTGACAGTCATGCTCTTTGTCGGAGTCAATGGCGTTGGGAAAACAACTTCTATCGGGAAATTGGCTCATCGCTACAAACAAGCTGGCAAGAAAGTCATGCTAGTTGCGGCAGATACCTTCCGTGCGGGTGCAGTGGCTCAGCTAACTGAATGGGGTCGTCGTGTGGATGTTCCTGTTGTGACAGGGCAAGAAAAGGCTGATCCAGCAAGTGTGGTCTTTGATGGGATGGAACGTGCTGTAGCTGAAAGGATTGATATTCTTATGATTGATACAGCAGGTCGTCTACAAAACAAGGACAACCTTATGGCCGAGTTGGAAAAGATTGGTCGCATTATCAAACGTGTCGTTCCAGAGGCACCTCATGAAACCTTCCTGGCACTCGATGCTTCAACTGGACAGAATGCCTTGGTACAAGCTAAGGAATTTTCGAAGATAACACCATTGACTGGTATTGTTTTGACAAAAATTGACGGAACTGCTCGAGGTGGTGTCGTTCTGGCTATCCGAGAAGAACTTAATATCCCTGTAAAATTGATTGGTTTTGGTGAAAAAATCGATGATATCGGGGAATTTAACTCAGAAAACTTTATGAAAGGTCTCTTAGAGGGCTTGATTTAATACAAAATAAATATCCTGCAAGTCAATTTTGCAGGATATTTTTGCTATTCTAAACGGCCATCTTCACGATAGGCGATATCTGGTTGCCAGGTCCATTTGGCTCCATACTTTTCAAGTAAGTCAAAGCTAGCTTGTGGCCCCATGCTTCCTGCTTTATAGTCATGAAGTGGGGCGCCATTTTCTGCCCAGAGCTCTTCGATACGGTCAATCAATTTCCATGAAGCACTTACCTCATCCCAGTGGCTAAAGTTGGTTGAGTTGTTGTTCAAGACATCGTAGATTAATTTCTCGTATGGATCTGGTGAGGCTCCAGTAGCAGTAGCATCTGTACGGTAATCCAGAGAGCTTGGTGCTAGGTTAAATTCTTCACCGACTTGCTTCCCATTGAGGCTGAGAGAGAATCCTTCAGTTGGTTGGATATAGATGGTCAAGATATTTGGTGCTAATGGTTCTCCAAAGATAGAGTCCATTTGCTTAAAGACGATATTGACATGAGTCCCTTTTTCAGTCAGACGTTTACCAGTACGGAAGAAGAAGGGAACACCACGGAAACGATCGCTATCTACAAAGAAGGCGCCAGATGCAAAGGTTTCTGTTGTAGATTCTGGGTCGACATTTGGTTCGCTACGATAGGAAATGTATTTCATACCATCGATTTTACCAGAGCGATATTGACCACGGATAAACTGTTCTTTCAATTCTTCCTCAGTTGGATGATAGAGGTTTTTAAAGACCTTTATCTTTTCAGCACGAATCTCATCCTTTGTAAAGCTAGCTGGTTTGTCCATGGCTAGAAGAGAGAGGAGTTGAAGAGTATGGTTTTGCACCATATCACGAAGGGCACCAGATTGATCATAGTAGCCACCGCGTTCTTCAACACCTAAGCGTTCCGCAAAGGTAATCTGAACATTATCGATGTGTTCGCGATTCCAAACATTCTCAAAGATCATGTTGGCAAAACGAACAGCAAAGATACTCTGAATCATCTCTTTGCCTAAGTAATGGTCAATTCGGTAGATTTGCTCCTCATCAAAGGCCGCAAGGAGATCTTCATTGAGTTTGCTAGCTGTTTCGTAGTCTGTACCAAATGGTTTCTCAACGATCAAGCGCTCAAAACCTTTGCCATCAACAATGTTTTCAGATTTGAGATGCTTGGCAATAGTTCCAAAGAACTGAGGTGCCATAGACAAGAAGAAGAGCTTATTGTGTTCAGCTTGGTATTTTTCATTCAGCTCAGTTTGTAATTGACGCAAAGCAATGTAATGTTCCGTATCATTCACATCATGGCTTTGATAGTAGAAGTGGCTAGCAAATTCCTGGGCTTGCTCGGTACTATCTGCCAAATCAAGGATGGACTCGACAACTACAGATTCAAAATATTCCTTACTCCAAGGTCTACGAGCTGTTCCGATAACTGCAAAATGCTCAGAAAGATTGCCTGATTTATAGAGTCTGAAAAGGGAAGGGTAGAGTTTGCGTTTAGCTAAGTCTCCACTCGCACCGAAAATTGTAACAATAACCTTTGATGACATCTAGCTACCTAATTTCTATATTTTTTCCTAGTTGGACTAGGGATGAGATTTTCTCATTGTCATAGCTTTTATTTTATCATAATTTTCAAAAAAATCAAAAATCCAATACGCAATTAAAAAAGTGTAAGGAGAACCTCACACTTTCGTTTTATACGTTTAAGACCTTGTCCAAAAATTCTTTTAGACGAGGGTGTTGCGGATTATCAAAGATTTGATCTGGCGTCCCATCTTCTAGGAATTCACCATCAGCTGTAAAGATAACGCGGTTGGCTACCTGACGTGCAAATCCCATCTCGTGGGTTACGATGATCATAGTCATGCCTTGCTCCGCCAATTCCTTCATAACATTCAGTACATCTCCAACCATTTCAGGGTCAAGAGCAGAAGTTGGCTCATCAAAGAGCATGATATCAGGATTCATGGCAAGTCCACGAGCGATAGCTACACGCTGTTTCTGACCACCTGAAAGGCTATCTGGGTTGGCATTAGCTTTATCTGCTAGTCCTACCTTTTCAAGCAACTCCATCCCCAATTTTTCAGCTTCTTCTTTGGTCATCCGTTTGTGTTCAATAGGTGCAAAAGTGATATTTTCTAGGACGGACATGTGTGGGAAGAGGTTGAAGTGTTGGAAGACCATTCCTACATTTTCGCGAACATGGTCGACATTGGTTGATTTTTCAGTCAAATCATAACCATTCACTGTGATATGGCCACTTGTTACCTCCTCGAGAAGGTTAAGGCTACGGAGGAAAGTGGATTTACCAGAGCCAGAAGGACCGATGATACAAACAACATCTCCTTCATAGAACTTAGTCGTAATACCTTTTAAAACTTCATTTTTTCCATAATACTTATGCAAATCATTTACATCAATTTTTAGTTTTGCCATTAACGAATCCTCTTTTCTAAGCGTTTCGCTAGTCTAGTCAAAAGCGTGATAATTACAAGATAGAAGATAGCAAGGATTGCATACATCTTGAAACTTTGGTAGTTACGGGCGATGATGATCTTACCAGTTTGGAAAAGCTCCACCAGACCGATAGCAGATACGATGGTTGTATCTTTAAGAGCGATAACGAACTGGTTGACGAAGTTTGGCAACATCAATTTAGTCGCTTGTGGCAAGATAATCTTACGCATGGTTTTTCCATAAGAGATACCAAGACTGCGGCTGGCTTCCATTTGCCCAACTGGAACAGCTTGGATCCCACCACGAACGATTTCAGCGATATAAGCTGCCGCATTGAGTGAGAGGGCGATAGTACCAGCTACAAAGTCATTGATTGGACTTTGTTGGCCTGTAATCGACTCGATGAAGTTTGGAATACCCCAGAAGATGAAGGCTGCAAGAATCATCAAGGGAATACCACGGATAACGTCAACGAAAATCTCAGAGATTAGACGAAGAGATTTGTATGGGCTAACGCTAAACATACCAAAGATAATACCGATGACAATGGCAATTGCAAATGAGATAAGAGCTAGAGCAAGAGTGATTCCAAGTCCACTAAGAAGTTGTTTGTAGTTGTTTTGAAGCAAGCCCCAGATAGTAGTTTCGTCAACCGTACTTGTAGAGTTAGTTGAAGATTCGCTAGCTAGATACTTGTCAAGAATCTTTTGGAATTCTCCGTTAGCTTTGAGGTTCGCGAGTCCATTATTGAACATCTGGATCAATTCAGGGTTTGTTCCTTTTTTAACCGCAAAGGCAGTTTCACCGATTGGAGTTCCAGCGATTGGTGTTTTCAATTTTTGCCCTTGACTGATAGAATATTTGAGAACAGGCTCATCATCCATCACAGCATCAATAGCTCCAGTATTCAGACTGTCATACATAGATGCGCCATCTGCGAAGGTTTTAATCTTATAGCCGTATTTGCTTTGATTTTCAGTAAGGAACGTTTGAGAGGCAGTTCCGTTTTTAACACCGACAGTTTTATCCTTGAGGTCTTCATAAGAAGCGATTGTGCTTGATTCTTTCACACCGAGAATCGTATTTGCTGTGTAGTATGATTCTGAGAAGTCGAAGGTTTCCTTACGGGCATCTGTTACAGACATACCAGCAATGATACCATCTGCTTGTCCTGCTTGAACAGCACTGATGGCTGCGTCAAATCCTGGGTTGGTAATTTCAATTTCAAAACCTTGATCTTTGGCAATGGCCTTGATGAGGTCCATATCAATACCGGTATATTGATTGCTTGAATTTTGAAAGACGAATGGGGCGAAAGATGAGTCGCTGGCAATAATGTACTTGCTTTTCACGGAAGTAGCTTTTTGTCCAGCAGCAGTAGTTGTCGTTGGGCTTGCCGTAGTTGTAGAAGCTGTCCATTTTTGGATGATTTGCTCCAAGCTACCATCTTTCTTCATTTGTGCTAGGGCTTCGTTAAACTCGGTAACCAAGTGTTCATACTTGCTCCCTTTCTTGACACCAAAGGCAAAGCTTCCAACAGCCTCACCATCCATATTGATGCTGAGATCTTGTCCTTGGTTAATCGCATACTCGATAACAGGTTTATCATCCATGATGGCATTTACAGCACCAGCACTTAGACTGTTATTCATCAAATCACCAGTATCAAAGGTTTTAATAGAGAAACCGTATTTATCTTTGATACTTTCGAGGAAACGTTGAGCGGCAGTTCCGTTCTTAACTCCAACTGTTTTCCCGCTAAGTTCCTCATATTTGGTGATTTTATTTGCCTTTGTGGTAGCAATGACAACTTTTGTATCATAATAGGTATCAGACATGGTAAAGACATTTTCGCGTTCTTTTGTTTTTGTCATACCTGCCATAATAGCATCTGCTTGACCTGACTGCACCGCATTTACAGCTGCATCAAAGCCAGGATAAGACATTTGGATGTTCCACCCTTTGATTTCTGCGACTTTATTGATAATATCAACATCAATCCCTTTATAGGTTTGATCTGAATCTTTAAACTCAAAAGGTGCGTAAGCTGTATCAGACACAATCTTAACAGTATCAGCTTTTGCCATACCTAGTGAGAAAATGGGAAATAAAATGAGCAAACATGCTAGTATTTTTTTCTTCATTTTTAGTCTCCTTTTCCGAATATTTTCCCATTATATCAGAAAATGAATGAAAAGGCAAATTTTATGGATTTTATGTAAGGAAATGTAACATGAAACACTCGCTCTTATCAACCTAGAGTAGAGTCTGAAAAGTAAATTTATGGTAAAATAGAAGGATAGAAAAATGCAGATGAGGCAATCATGATTAATAGAATTACAGATAATAAATTTAAACTAGTATCAAAATACCAACCTTCAGGAGATCAACCCCAAGCGATTGAGCAGTTGGTTGACAATATCGAGGGTGGAGAAAAAGCCCAAATTCTGATGGGGGCGACTGGTACTGGGAAGACCTATACCATGAGTCAGGTCATTTCCAAAGTCAATAAACCAACTCTGGTCATTGCTCATAACAAGACTCTTGCTGGTCAGCTCTATGGAGAATTTAAGGAATTTTTCCCTGAAAATGCAGTCGAGTACTTCGTATCTTACTACGATTATTACCAACCAGAGGCCTATGTCCCTTCTAGCGATACCTACATTGAGAAGGATAGTTCCGTCAATGACGAGATTGATAAGCTTCGCCACTCAGCGACTTCAGCCCTTTTGGAGCGTAATGACGTCATTGTCGTGGCTTCAGTCTCTTGTATCTATGGTTTGGGTTCGCCCAAGGAATATTCTGATAGTGTTGTTAGTCTTCGTCCAGGTCTGGAGATTTCTCGTGATAAACTCTTGAATGACTTGGTTGATATCCAGTTTGAACGCAATGATATTGATTTCCAACGGGGAAGATTTCGTGTGCGGGGGGATGTGGTGGAAATTTTCCCAGCGTCCCGAGATGAACACGCTTTTCGAGTAGAATTCTTCGGAGATGAAATTGACCGTATCCGTGAGGTTGAAGCCTTGACAGGCCAAGTCCTTGGTGAAGTGGATCATCTGGCGATTTTCCCTGCGACTCACTTTGTGACCAATGATGACCACATGGAAGTTGCCATTGCCAAGATTCAGGCGGAGTTGGAGGAGCAGTTAGCTGTCTTTGAAAAGGAGGGCAAACTGCTAGAAGCACAACGCTTGAAACAACGGACAGAGTATGATATTGAAATGCTTCGCGAGATGGGTTATACGAATGGTGTTGAGAACTACTCTCGTCACATGGATGGACGGAGCGAAGGAGAGCCTCCTTATACATTGCTCGATTTCTTCCCAGATGATTTCTTGATTATGATTGACGAGAGCCACATGACCATGGGGCAGATTAAGGGGATGTATAATGGAGACCGTTCTCGTAAGGAAATGCTAGTAAATTATGGTTTCCGTTTGCCGTCTGCTTTGGACAATCGTCCTCTCCGTCGGGAGGAGTTTGAAAGTCATGTGCATCAGATTGTTTATGTTTCAGCAACACCAGGTGACTATGAAAATGAACAGACCGAGACAGTGATTGAGCAAATCATTCGTCCAACGGGACTCTTGGATCCTGAGGTAGAAGTTCGTCCAACCATGGGACAGATTGATGACCTTTTGGGTGAAATCAATGCCCGTGTTGAAAAGAACGAACGAACATTTATCACCACTTTGACCAAGAAAATGGCAGAGGACTTGACCGACTACTTCAAAGAAATGGGCATCAAGGTCAAGTATATGCACTCGGATATCAAGACCTTGGAACGGACAGAGATTATCCGCGACCTACGCTTGGGTGTTTTTGATGTCTTGGTCGGAATCAATTTGCTCCGTGAAGGGATTGACGTACCTGAAGTAAGTTTGGTTGCTATTCTAGATGCTGACAAGGAAGGTTTCCTTCGTAACGAACGTGGATTGATTCAGACCATTGGTCGTGCTGCTCGTAATAGCGAAGGACATGTTATCATGTACGCTGATACCATGACCCAGTCTATGCAACGTGCTATAGATGAAACAGCCCGCCGTCGGAAAATCCAGATGGCCTATAATGAAGAACATGGTATTGTACCTCAGACAATCAAGAAAGAAATCCGTGATCTTATTGCCGTGACCAAGGCAGTTTCCAAAGAAGAGGACAAGGAAGTCGATATCAATAGCCTCAACAAACAAGAACGCAAAGAACTCGTCAAAAAACTGGAAAAACAAATGCAAGAAGCCGTCGAAGTGCTTGATTTTGAACTGGCAGCTCAGATTCGTGATATGATGTTGGAAGTGAAGGCGTTAAACTGAAAAAATTATAAAGAAATAGAAATATATAGAAAGACATAATATGACAGCAAAAAAAACTAAACACATAGGCATTGAATGTTGTAGAATTTTCGCTATGTTGATGATTTGCAACTTACATGTTTTGGGTATGGGAGGAATTTTGGAGAAAGTTGATAGTCAAAAAGATCTTTACTATATTTTTGCCAATTTTTTAGAAGCTTTCTCATATTCAGCTGTAAATATTTATATTTTAATCAGTGGGTATGTCGGTCTTTATTCACAATTTAGTTATAAAAAAATATTTAGTTTTTGGATACAGATTATTTTCTATACTATTTCAATTACTTTTGTATTTGCTATTTTTTCAAAATCATCTGTTAACTTAAGTGATTGGTTTTCAGCTTTAACTCCAATAAGTCATGGACAGTATTGGTATATGAGTTGCTATTTTGGTTTAGTCTTAATAGCACCATTTTTGAATCAAGCAGTGTTGACATTGAAAAAAGAACAATTGCTTCCAATTGTTAGTGGAGCATTTATATACTTTTCTGTCATACCTACTGTATTTAAACAAGATATTCTGGGCTTGTGGGGTGGATATAGTGTATTATGGATGATTCTTTTGTACACTATAGGAGCAATAATTAGAAAATCAAATTACGAAAGTCGTTTTCAATTACGTAATGTTAGTGGATTCATTTTATTTCTAACTAGTTTAACTTTTATATTGTGCTGGCTTGGTTTTGAACAGTGGAGAAGTTATATTTCTCCTACGGTCACACTGCAAGGAATAGCAATATTTTTACTCTTCTTGAATATTAAAGATATTCCCTTAACTTTTAAGAGACTAGTTCTTTTAATATCTCCACTAACTTTGGGGGTTTATCTGTTTCATGTACATCCTCTTATTTTTAGAAGAATTATACCAACCATCCATACTTTAGTTGAAGAACAAGAATTTCCCATTTTTGTCATTATGATTCT
>URCN01000020.1:0-21237 GCA_900546335.1 uncultured Streptococcus sp. | reverse complement strand
ATGAAGAATACCAACGAGGAAAGATTTCAGAGCTACTAGAAAGCATCGCTGAAACGCCACTCAAGGGGGAATGCCTTCTCATCGTTGAAGGTGCCAGTCAGGATGTGGAGGAAAAGGACGAGGATGACTTATTCTTAGAAATTCAAACCCGTATCCAGCAAGGCATGAAGAAAAATCAAGCCATTAAGGAAGTTTCGAAACTCTACCAGTGGAATAAAAGCCAACTCTACGCTGCCTACCACGACTGGGAAGAAAATGACTAAACAGGGAAGTTTGCCTTCTTCCCGAAGTGAATATAGCAATCATAAGTATTTTACTACGAATGCTTATTTGGAGGGGAAATGAAAAGCAAAGTGATTAAGAAGGTAATTGGTTTACTGTTTCCTATTCTCACATTATTTATGTTGTCTGCATGTAACAACAGAGTCGATCGTGATTTAGCTAAGACAGCTATTTCAAACATTCGTTCTGTAGTAGAAGCTGCAGGGTTAGAAGCAGAAGGATACTCGACAGCTGATACCTTTGGTTATCAGGGATCTCCAATTTACATTAAAGGAAATAAGAAATTTGTTGATGTCTATGTGGATTTTGAAAAAGATTATGTTGATAGCACTCCAGTCCTTAAATACAATCCGAGGCTTAAAGAAGTTGAAAAGAAAATTTTCTTTGGTTTTTCCAAGAAAACAGTCTACCGTTTAGAAATGGAGTATGTTTCTGGTGATGAGAACTATGACCGACTTGAGGAAGCTTATAATATATTACTTCAAAGTGGTAGCTTGACTTCAACATATTTAAGCGATGATGCAATTAGGAAGCTTTATATTAAAAACTCAGTTGAATTGGACTCCTTTGACTCCTATTATTCTTTGAAACCGAAAGAAGAATATAGCGGCAACCCTAAAACCCGTCTTGAAGAGAGAGATAAAAGAGAAGCAATTTTGAAAACGGATATAGAAGAACTTACTCCCTTAATTGAGGACCTAGACCCAAGTAGAGTCAACAATCTTGATGAAGAGACGCTTGTTCGTAATCGAGATCTACTTTTAAAAAGAGTTGCTGACAATCGTTCGACCTTTAGTATTCGAATACGCATTGATATAGAGCAGGTACGAAGACAAAACCTCCAAGTAACTAATGAAGATATTGACAATTGGACGGATTCTGATTTCGAATACTTACTTGCCCAAATACTTCAAAGCGATAAACTACCTAAGAATACAGAAGTACGTTTTACTATAAAATATGGAAGCAAACTGAATTGGGAGACATTCAGTTTTAATAAAGAATAATTTTCGAAAGACATTCAGGAGTTCTCTTGTTTGTCTTTTTACTTAGCTTTTTGGTATAATGAACCAAGTATTAATTTAGAAAGATTTGTGGGTGTCAAACACTCTAGTAGCTTGTTTTGATATGAACTTAGGTTCCACCCAAAGAGGTATTAGTGTCATGTCTCAATCTTATATCAATGTTATCGGAGCAGGTTTGGCAGGGTCTGAAGCAGCTTACCAAATCGCAGAACGTGGTATTCCAGTTAAGCTCTATGAAATGCGTGGTGTCAAGTCAACACCCCAGCACAAAACAGATAATTTTGCTGAGTTGGTTTGTTCCAATTCTCTTCGTGGAGATGCTCTGACAAATGCAGTGGGTCTCCTCAAGGAAGAAATGCGCCGCTTGGGTTCGGTCATCTTGGAATCTGCTGAGGCTACACGTGTTCCTGCAGGTGGTGCGCTTGCGGTGGACCGCGATGGTTTCTCTCAAATGGTGACTGAAAAAGTGGCCAACCACCCCTTGATTGAGGTGGTTCGTGATGAAATTACAGAATTGCCAACTGACGTTATTACTGTTGTCGCTACTGGTCCTTTGACCAGCGATGCCCTAGCTGAGAAGATTCATGCCCTTAATGATGGGGATGGATTCTATTTCTATGACGCGGCGGCGCCAATTATTGACGTTAACACCATCGATATGAGTAAGGTCTATCTCAAATCTCGTTATGATAAGGGAGAGGCGGCCTACCTCAATGCTCCAATGACCAAGCAAGAGTTTATGGATTTTCATGAAGCCTTGGTCAATGCGGAAGAAGCACCGCTCAATTCGTTTGAAAAAGAAAAGTACTTTGAAGGTTGTATGCCTATCGAAGTCATGGCTAAGCGTGGCATTAAAACTATGCTTTATGGTCCGATGAAGCCAGTCGGTCTGGAGTATCCAGACGACTACACAGGCCCTCGAGATGGAGAATTTAAAACACCTTATGCGGTTGTCCAGCTCCGTCAGGATAATGCGGCTGGTAGCCTCTACAATATCGTTGGTTTCCAAACCCACCTCAAATGGGGAGAACAAAAGCGTGTCTTCCAAATGATTCCAGGTCTTGAAAATGCGGAGTTTGTTCGTTATGGGGTCATGCACCGCAATTCTTACATGGATTCACCAAATCTTCTCGAGCAAACCTATCGTTCTAAGAAACAGCCCAACCTCTTCTTTGCTGGTCAAATGACGGGTGTAGAAGGCTATGTTGAGTCAGCAGCTTCAGGCTTGGTTGCAGGTATTAACGCAGCTCGTCTCTTTAAGGGTGAAAGTGAAGCTATCTTCCCAGAGACCACAGCGATTGGAAGTCTGGCTCATTACATCACTCACGCTGACAGCAAACATTTCCAACCAATGAATGTCAATTTTGGGATTATCAAGGAGTTGGAAGGTGAGCGTATCCGTGATAAAAAAGCTCGTTATGAAAAAATTGCAGAGCGTGCTCTTACCGACTTAGAAGAATTTTTAACGGTCTAATTTTTTTCAAAGAATTGCTCATGATACTATAAAAATCTTAGAAATTGTGATAAAATAGGTAGGATAAAAAAAGGAGAGTAAAAATGGCGAATCCCAAGTATAAACGTATTTTAATCAAGTTATCAGGTGAAGCCCTTGCCGGGGAACGTGGCGTAGGGATTGATATCCAAACAGTTCAAACAATCGCAAAAGAGATTCAAGAAGTTCATAGCTTAGGTATCGAAATTGCCCTTGTTATTGGTGGAGGAAATCTCTGGCGTGGGGAACCTGCTGCAGAAGCAGGAATGGACCGCGTTCAGGCAGATTACACTGGAATGCTTGGGACCGTGATGAATGCTCTTGTGATGGCAGATTCATTGCAACAAGTTGGTGTCGATACGCGTGTACAAACAGCCATTGCCATGCAACAAGTGGCAGAACCTTATGTACGTGGACGTGCTCTTCGCCACCTTGAAAAGGGTCGTATCGTTATCTTTGGTGCCGGAATTGGTTCACCTTACTTCTCAACCGATACAACAGCGGCCCTTCGTGCAGCTGAAATCGAAGCGGATGCCATCCTTATGGCTAAAAATGGCGTAGATGGTGTTTACAATGCCGATCCTAAGAAAGACAAGACAGCCGTTAAGTTTGAAGAATTGACCCACCGTGACGTTATCAACAAAGGTCTTCGTATCATGGACTCAACAGCTTCAACCCTCTCTATGGACAACGACATTGACTTGGTTGTCTTTAACATGAACCAACCAGGAAACATTAAACGTGTCGTATTTGGTGAAAATATCGGAACAACAGTTTCAAACAATATCGAAGAAAAGGAATAAGAAAATTATGGCTAATGCAATTGTAGAAAAAGCTAAAGAGAGAATGACCCAGTCTCACCAATCACTTGCTCGTGAATTTGGTGGTATCCGTGCCGGTCGTGCCAACGCAAGCTTGCTAGACCGTATCCATGTAGAATACTATGGAGTCGAAACTCCTCTTAACCAAATCGCTTCTATTACTATTCCAGAAGCGCGTGTTTTGTTGGTAACACCATTTGACAAGTCTTCATTGAAAGACATCGAACGTGCCTTGAACGCTTCTGACCTTGGTATTACACCAGCTAATGACGGTTCTGTGATTCGCTTGGTTATCCCAGCTCTTACAGAAGAAACTCGTCGTGACCTTGCCAAAGAAGTGAAGAAGGTCGGTGAAAATGCTAAAGTGGCTGTTCGTAATATCCGTCGTGATGCTATGGATGAAGCTAAGAAACAAGAAAAAGCAAAAGAAATCACTGAAGACGAATTGAAGACTCTTGAAAAAGATATTCAAAAAGTAACAGACGATGCTGTGAAACACATCGACGACATGACTGCCAATAAAGAAAAAGAAATCTTGGAAGTCTAAAAATAAACAGAAAAACTCAGTTGGCATTGCTGGCTGAGTTTTATTCGAAAGAAGGAAATATGAATACAAATCTTGCAAGTTTTATCGTTGGACTCATCATCGATGAAAATGACCGTTTTTACTTTGTGCAAAAGGATGGTCAGACCTATGCTCTTGCTAAGGAAGAAGGTCAACATACAGTAGGGGATACGGTCAAAGGTTTTGCCTACACGGATATGAAGCAAAAACTCCGCCTGACAACATTAGAAGTGACTGCCACTCAGGACCAATTTGGCTGGGGAACCGTAACGGAAGTTCGTAAAGATCTGGGAGTCTTTGTGGATACCGGTCTACCTGACAAGGAGATTGTAGTGTCACTCGATATCCTCCCTGAGCTCAAGGAACTTTGGCCTAAGAAAGGTGACAAACTCTACATCCGTCTTGAAGTGGACAAGAAAGACCGAATCTGGGGACTCTTGGCTTATCAGGAAGACTTCCAACGACTAGCACGTCCTGCCTACAACAACATGCAGAACCAAAACTGGCCAGCCATTGTATATCGTCTCAAGCTGTCAGGAACCTTTGTCTATCTACCAGAGAATAACATGCTTGGTTTTATTCACCCAAGTGAGCGCTACGCAGAGCCACGTTTGGGGCAAGTGTTAGATGCGCGTGTCATTGGTTTCCGTGAAGTGGACCGTACCTTGAACCTATCCCTCAAACCACGTTCCTTTGAAATGTTGGAAAATGATGCTCAGATGATTTTGACCTACTTGGAAAGCAATGGAGGTTTCATGACCTTGAATGATAAGTCTTCTCCTGAGGACATCAAGGCAACCTTTGGTATCTCTAAAGGTCAGTTCAAGAAAGCACTCGGTGGCTTGATGAAGGCTGGTAAAATCAAGCAAGACCAGTTTGGTACAGAGTTGATTTAAACCTTATAGACATGATAAAGAAACTTGAAGAAATGAGTTTAGAGGAACTCTGGCAACTTTTTCCTATTTTTCTAGTAGAGCACAAGTCAGAGTGGAAAGACTGGTATGAATCGGAAAAAACAAGTCTGAAAAAAATATTGGGTGCAAATGTTATTAAAAGAATAGAACATATCGGTAGCACTGCTATCCCTAATATTTGGGCCAAAAATATCGTTGATATTCTGTTAGAAGTAGGTAAAATAGAGGATTTAGCAAGAGTTAGGGATTTATTGGTGAAGAATGGTTGGCTAGTGATGTCGGAGAGTCCTAACAGGATTTCGCTAAATAAAGGATATACAGAGCAGGGATTTGCTGAGAAAGTTTTTCATTTACATTTGCGAATGACAGGAGATCATAACGAGATTTATTTTAGAGATTATCTCTGCCAGCATCCTGATATCGCCCAAGCGTATCAGGAATTAAAACTCAGTTTGTGGAAGAAATTTGAACACAATCGAGACGCCTATACAGATGCGAAAACGAATTTTATAAACCACTACGTTTCAGAGGCTAAGTCCAGTAATTTTCAAGAATCAGAAAAGTGTCATCAAAAAAAGTCTTGATAGGAGAAAGAATTGAGAAAATCATTTTACACTTGGCTCATGACTGAGCGTAATCCTAAAAGTGACAGCCCTAAAGCCATCTTGGCAGACCTCGCTTTTGAGGAGTCAGCTTTTCCAAAACACACGGATGATTTTGATGAGGTGAGTCGCTTTTTGGAGGAGCATGCCAGCTTCTCTTTTAACCTAGGAGACTTTGACGCCATCTGGCAAGAATACATAGAACACTAGAGACAATGAGATGAGGCTAGTATTTTATTGTTCTCTTTGCTATAATAAAAAGAAATAAACGGATTAGAGAGGTTCTTTATTTGAAGGAACATTCAATAGACATTCAACTAAGTC
Organism: uncultured Streptococcus sp.; assembly: GCA_900546335.1. Taxonomy (GTDB): domain Bacteria; phylum Bacillota; class Bacilli; order Lactobacillales; family Streptococcaceae; genus Streptococcus. The sequence goes on along the minus strand of URCN01000020.1, from coordinate 15,212 downwards.
ATCCAGATGACTTGTTCCATCTTTTTGGTTCCAATGAGCGCCATCTTCGTTTGATGGAAGAAGAGCTCGATGTGGTGATTCATGCCCGTACGGAAATTGTCCAGGTTATCGGAGAAGAGTCTGCCTGTGAAGAAGCCCGTCAGGTTATCCAGGCTTTGATGGTCTTGGTGAATCGGGGGATGACCGTTGGCACGCCAGATGTGGTGACTGCGATTAGCATGGTCAAAAACGATGAAATCGACAAGTTTGTCGCCCTTTACGAAGAAGAAATTATCAAAGACAATACTGGGAAACCGATCCGTGTCAAAACCTTGGGTCAAAAGCTTTATGTGGACAGTGTCAAACAGCATGATGTGACCTTTGGAATCGGACCTGCAGGGACAGGGAAGACCTTTCTTGCAGTGACCTTGGCAGTGACAGCTCTTAAACGTGGGCAAGTCAAGCGGATTATCCTTACTCGTCCAGCAGTGGAAGCAGGTGAGAGTCTAGGATTTCTTCCGGGTGATCTTAAGGAGAAGGTGGATCCTTATCTTCGACCAGTTTATGATGCCTTGTATCAGATTCTCGGCAAAGACCAAACGACTCGTCTTATGGAGCGTGAAATCATTGAAATTGCGCCCCTTGCCTATATGCGTGGTCGGACCTTGGATGATGCCTTTGTCATTCTCGATGAGGCACAGAATACGACCATCATGCAGATGAAGATGTTCTTGACTCGTTTAGGATTTAATTCGAAGATGATTGTCAATGGAGATATCAGCCAGATTGACCTGCCACGTAATGTTAAATCCGGTTTGATTGATGCTCAAGAAAAGCTCAAGAACATTCACCAAATTGACTTTGTTCATTTTTCAGCCAAGGATGTGGTTCGCCATCCAGTTGTTGCTCAGATTATCCGAGCTTATGAACCCGCTCCAGTTAAGGTTGAAGAAAAGAACCAAGAAACAGAATAGCAAAAAAGCAGTTCAGATGTGAACTGCTTTTTTTAATGAGTGTCTAGCTTTAAACAAGTTCGTCGATAGAAGTGTGATCTTTAGCGAGGCCTTGAGCAACTGGGAGGCTAGTTAAGTAACCTTTATAAGTGGTCACACCTTGACGCAAGCCCTCATCTTCAGCAATTGCTTGTGAGAATCCTTTGCCAGCCAATGCTTCGATATAAGGAAGAGTGACATTGGTTAGGGCGATGGTTGAAGTACGGGCAACCGCACCAGGGATATTAGCAACGGCATAGTGGAGAACACCGTGTTTCTCATAGACAGGCTCATCGTGCGTTGTCACACGGTCAGCTGTCTCGATAACACCACCTTGGTCAACGGCAACATCAACGATGACAGAGCCTGGACGCATTTGTTTGACCATCTCATCTGTCACCAATTTCGGTGCTTTGGCACCAGGGATGAGAACTGCACCAATCACCACATCAGCATCTCTCACACTTGCTTCGATGTTAAATGAATTGGACATAAGAGTTTGAATTTGGTTACCAAAGACTTCCTCTAGCACTGAGAGACGTTTCGCACTGATATCTAAAATAGTCACTTGAGCACCGAGTCCAAGGGCGATGCGGGCAGCATGTGCCCCGACGACACCGCCGCCGATGATGGTTACTTTTCCTTTTGGAACACCTGGTACACCACCAAGTAGGACACCAGAGCCACCAGCTTGTTTGGTAAGGAAGTGAGCTCCGATTTGAACCGCCATACGACCGGCAACTTCACTCATAGGAACGAGGAGTGGCAAGTGTCCTTGGCTGTCACGGACGGTTTCATAGGCAATTCCTGTTGTTTTGGCTTCTAGCATAGCATCTGCTAATTCTGGAGCAGCAGCCATGTGCAAGTAGGTGAAGAGGAGAAGATCATCGCGCAAGTAACCATATTCAGAAGCTAGTGGTTCTTTTACTTTTACGACCAACTCGGCAGCCCAGGCTTCAGCAGCAGTTGCGACAATCTCAGCTCCTTGCTTTTGATAGTCTGCATCAGTAAATCCTGAACCGAGACCAGCATTTGTTTCGATGAGAACACGATGTCCACGACTGACTAAACTGTGGACGCCAGCAGGAGTGAGGGCAACGCGGTTTTCGTTATTTTTAATTTCTTTTGGGATTCCGATTAACATAGAGATAACCTACCTTTCAATTGACGGTCTTGTTTTGGTTGTCACATTCCAGTTCATAAATCAAAAATGTGATGGTTTTATTGTATATGAAACCGCTTCAAAAATCAAGAAAAACTTGTCATCCAAATTTATTTATGCTAGACTAGTGAGAATCAAGCTCTAATGGAGGGAAAAGTATGGAATCAATATTTGTGAAATTTTCCAAGTATCCAACTATAGAAACGGAGCGTTTATTGCTCCGACCTGTAACCTTGGACGATGCAGAAGCTATGTTTGAGTATGCTTCAGACAGTGAAAATACACGCTACACTTTTCCAACCAATCAAAGCTTGGAAGAAACTAAGAATAAAATTGCTCAGTTTTACTTGGCCAATCCCTTGGGACGATGGGGGATGGAACTAAAAAGCAATAGTCAGTTTATTGGAACCATTGACTTGCACAAGATTGATCCTATTCTTAAGAAGGCAGCTATTGGCTACATTATCAATAAAAAGTATTGGAATCAAGGATTGACAACAGAAGCCAATCGAGCCGTGATTGAGCTGGCTTTTGAGAAGATTGGAATGAACAAGTTAGTTGCTTTACATGATAAGGATAATCCCGCGTCAGGAAAGGTCATGCAGAAATCAGGCATGCGTTTTTCCCATGCAGAACCATACGCTTGTATGGACCAGCACGAAAAAGGACGAATCGTTACAAGAGTTCATTATGTCTTGACCAAGGAAGACTATTTTGCAAATAAATAAGCAGTTGAAAAGAAATTTTCAACTGTTTTTTCTTCCTCTTGCGAATAACTTAAGAGAGGAGAAAATATGGAAGCAATTATCGAGAAAATCAAAGAGTATAAAATCATTGTCATCTGTGCAGGTTTAGGTTTGGCCTTAGGCGGTTTTTTCCTGCTAAAGCCATCTACACAAACATCTGTGAAAGAAACAAATTTGCCGGCTGAGGTTGCTGCTATTTCAAAGGATTCATCGTCTGAAAAAGTAGTGAAGAAGGAGGAAAAGGAAGAGTCCCCTGGACAAGATTTGATTACAGTAGATGTCAAAGGTGCTGTCAAATCACCCGGGATTTATGATTTGCCAGTAGGAAGTCGGGTCCATGATGCGGTTCAGAAGGCGGGTGGATTAACAGAAGAAGCAGATAGCAAGTCGCTCAATCTCGCTCAGAAAATCAGTGACGAGGCTCTTGTCTATGTTCCAACTAAGGGAGAAGAAGCAGCTAGTCAGCAGGCTACCTCTGGAACGACTCCTTCGTCAAGTAAAGAAAAGAAGGTCAACCTCAATAAAGCTAGTCTGGAAGAACTCAAGCAGGTCAAAGGCTTGGGAGGAAAAAGAGCCCAGGATATTATCGATCATCGTGAGGCAAATGGCAAATTCAAGTCGGTAGATGAATTAAAGAAAGTCTCTGGCATTGGCGCAAAGACCATAGAAAAGCTAAAAGATTATGTCACAGTGGATTAAAAATTCTCCAATTCCCCTAATCTACCTGAGCTTTCTGTTACTCTGGCTTTACTATGCCATTTTCGCAGCGTCCTATCTCGCACTGCTAGGTTTTGTTTTTTTGCTCGTCTGTCTCTTTTTCCAATTTCCATGGAAATCGGCTGGTAAAGTTCTAGCGATTTGTGGAGTTTTTGGATTTTGGTTTTTGTTTCAAAACTGGCAACAGACACAAGCTAGTCAGAACCTAGTGGATTCTGTTGAAAGGGTACGAATTTTACCAGATACCATCAAAGTCAATGGAGACAGTCTGTCCTTTCGGGGCAAGGCTGAGGGCCGCACCTTCCAAGTTTATTATAAACTCCAGTCCGAGGAAGAGAAAGAGCTCTTTCAGGCCTTAACAAGCCTTCACGAGATAGAGCTAGAAGGAAAACTTTCTGAGCCTGAAGGGCAGAGAAATTTTGGTGGATTTGACTACCAAGCCTACCTGAAGACTCAGGGGATTTACCAGACATTGACTATCAAGAGCATCCAGTCAGTTAAACAGGTTAAAAGTTGGGATATAGGGGAAAATCTGTCTAGTTTACGTCGAAAGGCTGTAGTTTGGATCAAGGATCACTTTCCGGATCCTATGCGCAATTATATGACTGGGCTCTTGCTGGGACATTTGGACACGGACTTTGAGGAGATGAATGAGCTCTATTCTAGTCTTGGAATTATCCATCTCTTTGCCTTGTCGGGTATGCAGGTGGGCTTCTTTATGGATGCCTTTAAAAAACTTCTCTTGCGATTGGGATTGACCCAAGAAAAGTTGAAGTGGCTGACCTATCCCTTTTCTCTTATCTATGCAGGTCTGACAGGATTCTCAGCTTCGGTCATTCGTAGTCTCTTACAAAAGTTACTAACCCAACATGGCTACAAGAGCTTGGACAATTTTGCCTTGACTGTTCTTGTCCTCTTTATCATCATGCCCAACTTTTTCCTAACAGCAGGAGGTGTCTTGTCCTGCGCCTACGCTTTTATCTTGACTATGACAAGCAAAGAAGGGGAGGGGCTCAAGGCTGTTGCTAGAGAAAGTCTAGTCATTTCTTTGGGAATATTGCCCATTCTATCCTTTTATTTTGCAGAATTTCAGCCTTGGTCTATTCTTTTGACCTTTGTCTTTTCCTTTCTGTTTGATGTGGTATTCTTACCGCTTTTGTCCATCTTATTCATTCTGTCTTTTGTTTACCCAGTCACTCAGTTTAACTTTGTCTTTGAGTGGTTAGAGAGCGTCATTCGCTTGGTTTCGCAGATGGCAAGTAGGCCCTTGGTTTTTGGACAACCAAAGGCATGGCTGTTGATTCTTCTCTTAGTTTCTTTGGCCTTGGTCTATGACTTTAGGAAAAATGTCAAAAGACTAGCAGGATTCAGTCTCTTTATCGTGGGGCTCTTTTTCTTGACCAAGCATCCGCTGGAAAATGAAATCACCATGTTGGATGTGGGGCAAGGAGAAAGTATTTTCCTACGGGATATGACTGGTAAAACTATTCTCATAGATGTCGGTGGCAGGGCAGATTCTGATAAGAAAATCGAAAAATGGCAAGAAAAGACGACGACCAGCAATGCTCAGCGCACCTTGATTCCCTATCTTAAAAGTCGAGGAGTAGACAAGATTGACCAGCTGATTTTGACAAATACAGATAAGGAGCATATTGGCGATTTGCTAGAAGTAACAAAGGCTTTCCATGTCGGGGAGATTTTAGTGTCAAAAGGAAGTCTGACACAGAAGGAATTTGTAGCGGAACTAGAAGCAAGTCAAAACAAGGTACGCAGTGTGACAGCAGGGGATAATTTTTCGATTTTTGGGAGTCAGTTAGAAGTCCTATCTCCAAGGCAGATTGGAGATGGGGATCGTGATGATTCCCTGGTTCTTTATGGAAAACTCTTGGATAAGCACTTTCTCTTCACAGGAAATTTGAAAGAGAAGGGAGAGAAGGATCTTCTAAAGCAATACCCTGACTTAGAGGTGGATGTCCTGAAAGCAGGCCAACATGGTGCTAAAACATCATCAAATCCAGTTTTCCTAGAACAGCTCAAACCAGCGATTACTTTCATTTCAGTTGGAAAGAACAATCGTGCGAAACTCCCCCATCAGGAAACCTTGACACGACTGGAAAATATTAAGAGTAAGATTTACCGAACTGACCAGCAAGGAGCTATCCGCTTTACAGGGTGGAATAGTTGGCGAATTGAAACGGTGCGATAAAATAGACAAAGTTTTTCGAAAAAATAACTTTTTATCTTGACAAGGAATAGAAAACTTGGTATCATATAAAAGTTGAGAAAAGCAGAAGTGAGAGCTTCTCGCCTTGTGACATCAAGTTGCCTGGCCCTACGGATGAAAAGTTTCTAAGAAACGCTATCATAACGTGCGGGCTTGTATCATTACGAGTCCGCTATTGTTTTTCTCTAATAATAAAAAAGAGGTGAAAACCATAGCAAAGCAAGACTTATTCATCAATGATGAAATTCGTGTACGTGAAGTTCGCTTGATCGGTCTTGAGGGAGAACAGCTAGGCATCAAGCCACTCAGTGAAGCGCAAGCATTAGCTGATAGTGCAAATGTTGACTTAGTATTGATTCAACCCCAAGCAAAACCACCTGTTGCTAAAATTATGGACTACGGTAAGTTCAAATTTGAGTATCAGAAAAAGCAAAAAGAACAACGTAAAAAACAAAGTGTTGTTACTGTGAAAGAAGTTCGTCTGAGTCCAACTATTGACAAGGGTGACTTTGACACAAAACTTCGCAATGCACGCAAGTTCCTTGAAAAAGGAAATAAAGTTAAGGTATCCATTCGCTTTAAAGGGCGTATGATCACCCATAAAGAGATTGGTGCAAAAGTTTTAGCCGAGTTTGCTGAAGCAACACAAGATATTGCGATCATCGAACAACGAGCTAAGATGGATGGACGCCAAATGTTCATGCAGTTGGCGCCAGCAACTGACAAAAAATAATTGTCAGAAAGTTAAATAAAGGAGAAAAAATCATGCCAAAACAAAAAACACACCGCGCATCAGCTAAACGTTTCAAACGTACAGGTTCTGGTGGACTTAAACGTTTCCGTGCTTACACTTCTCACCGTTTCCACGGAAAAACTAAGAAACAACGTCGTCATCTTCGTAAAGCATCTATGGTGCATTCAGGAGATTTCAAACGTATCAAAGCAATGCTTACTCGCTTGAAATAATAGCCTAACAGTAAGTAAACAATTCTAGGAAATATTTGGAGGAAATAAAACATGGCACGTGTTAAAGGTGGCGTTGTATCACGCAAACGTCGTAAACGTATTCTTAAATTAGCAAAAGGTTACTATGGAGCTAAACACATCTTGTTCCGTACTGCAAAAGAACAAGTAATGAACTCTTACTACTATGCATACCGTGACCGTCGTCAGAAAAAACGTGACTTCCGTAAATTGTGGATCACTCGTATCAATGCGGCAGCTCGTTTGAACGGACTTTCATACTCACAATTGATGCATGGTTTGAAATTGGCTGAGATCGAAGTTAACCGTAAAATGCTTGCTGACTTGGCTGTTAACGATGCAGCAGCTTTCACAGCACTTGCAGATGCAGCGAAAACAAAACTTGGTAAATAATGACAAACTGTTTCATTCTTACTCTCGTGGTTTTTACCGCAAGAGTAGGGTGAAACTTTTTTGTTTTCCTTAAATGATTTTCTATTTTAAAGAGTAAATCACAGATTTTTTCAAAGAAAATAGGATATTTCTTGTATAATAGGAATATCTAAAAAAGATTTGGAGTTAGAAGAAGATGATAGTAGGTATTGATTTAGGAACGACTAATTCTTTAGTAGGGGTTTATCAAGATGGCCAGGTCAAGCTGATTCCCAATGCTTTTGGTGAGTATTTGACTCCATCTGTTGTGGCTTTAGATGACAATGATGAGATTATAGTTGGAAAAATTGCCAAGGAACGCTTGGTGACCCACCCGGATAAGACGGTTTCTCAGTTCAAGCGTTTTATGGGGACTAAGCATGAGTTGACGTTAGGAAATCGAGCATATAAAGCTGAAGAATTAAGCTCTTTTATCATTCGAAAGTTGGTAGACGATGCAGAGACCTATCTTGGAGAAAAGGTTGAGGAAGTGATTGTCAGTGTACCAGCCTATTTCAACGATGCTCAACGCTATGCGACCAAACTAGCAGGGAAATTTGCAGGTGTTCAGATTGATCGGATTATCAATGAACCCTCTGCAGCGGCTCTTGCTAAAAGATCTATGGTAAACCAAGAAGATCAATCTTTTATTGTAGTCGATTTTGGTGGTGGGACTCTAGACATTTCAGTTGTGGAGCTATTTGATAATATCGTCGAAATCGTGTCGATTGCAGGGGACAATCGCTTAGGAGGAGAAGACTTTACTGCGGCTATTGCTGAGGAATTTTTAGTTTCTAATCAATTAACCAAGGATACTATTTCCCGTGAATTTTATAGCAAAATTATAGTACAGGCTGAAAAGACTAAGCTAGAACTCAATAGTAAAGAAGAAGTGAAGATGACGGTTCTGGACCAAGAACAGGAATACACTTTAGACTTGAGCTATCAACGCTTTTATGAGCTTTGTCAACCTCTGCTAGCCCGTGTTAAGGCCGTTTTGGATCGTGCCTTGATGGATGCACGCTATAGCTATGTATCATCTGATAACTTTGTTCTTGTTGGGGGGACTTCGAAACTCCGCTTGGTTCAGGACTTTTTATCCTACTGTATCAATCAAGTGGTGCAGGTTTCGGATGATCCTGATCGGATGATTGCGAGAGGTTGTGCCCTTTTAGCAGGAATAAAAGAACGGAAGGGTGAGATACGTGATTTGTTGCTGTCTGATATTTGTCCTTTTACACTGGGGATTGAGATAGTTGGAGACCGTTTTTCGCCGATTATCGAACGAAATTCCACCCTACCTGCTTCACGCATCGAGCAGTACTATACGGCTGAATTGGGACAGAGCCAAGTCAAGATAAAGGTCTATCAAGGTGAGATGATGAAGGCATCACAAAATCTCTTCCTAGGTGAATTAGAAGTTCCCGTCCCTGTGAATACTAGAGTAAATGAAAGTTTCACAGTTCGATTTACCTATGATTTAAATGGAATTTTGGATGTAGAAGTCAAAATTGATTCCACACAGGAAGTCTTTAGTCATGTTATTCTCCAAGATAGCATTACCCTGACAGAAAAGGAAATCAAGGTTAAGCAAGCAGAGTTGTCTCGATATAAGATCAATGCTCAAGAAACAGAGGTTTACCGATTCTTGATGGAGAAAGCAAATCGTCTTTACAGTATGCTTTTAGGAAGAAGAAGGGAAGAACTGATGGCATCAACTAGACAATTTGAAGAAGAAGTGAACCAAGCTTCTATGTACCATCTACCTAAACTCTATCAATCATTTTCAAACTACCTAGAGTTCTTAGAGCGAGGACTTTAGAAGAGGAGACGATATGAATATATGGGAAACTTTAGGGATAGAGTCAACAACTGACGTCAAGCTCATTAGAAGACGTTATGCTGAACTGGTCCGCCTCTATCACCCAGAAGACCAACCAGAAATTTACCAAGAAATTGTTGAAGCATACCAAGAGGCCTTGACTTATGCGAGGTCTAGAAAAACGAGACTAGAAAATAGTCTAAGAAAAGCGAGTGACTCTCAAAAAGCTACTGAACTTGAAGAAGAGGCAAATGGAAAGCCTAACTCTAGTCTCAACTTTGAAAACTTGACTGAAGAAACGAGAATTGAGAACGAAGAGTCTGAAACATCAAGTCTTGATTTCAGTGATTATCAGCAATCAACTGATAAAACCAGCGATTCCTTTAACTTTGAAACTTTTAAAGCAGAAGAGGATGAGCCAAAGTCCACCCTTGACTTTAGTGACTACGATGAGGAAGTCCGGCTAAATGGAGATTCTGAAGAAAGAGCTACGAATACCCTCAATTTTGAAACGTATGGTGATGAAGAGAACCGTGGGCAAGAAGGAACAACAAGGTCTACTCTTGACTTTAGTAGTTATAATGAAGCAGCCTATTTGATTCGAAATGCGATTGAAAGTATTGTAGGGAATCCTGACTATACCATAGAAGAACAAGAACATCTATGGCGTCAGTTCTTTAGTCAGTATCAGTATGATATGGACATTGTTCAATCCGTTTTAGAGGAAATGGATGTTTATATTTTTAACAAACCTGAGCAATTCTCTATCATCATTCCTTTACTGGAAGACTATGTACCTGACTTCCGATACTGGGGCTATTACTATAAACTCAAGTACTGGCAAGTTAAAAGAGATATAGCAGAAGAGGAAGGAAGTTCACTTGAAAGCGCACAAGAAGCCACTGAACAATTCTCTTATTCCTATCAACTTTGCCAAGAAATTCTTCAAGATTCTAACAAAGCAAATCAATTAAGTTCTTGGATCGAGTTTTTCAAGCATCCCTATTTGGCCTTTATGGTCTTGGATCAAGTAAATCAGAATCGTCAAATAATCAAGAGCGTTCCTGTTTTAACCTATATCCTTGAAAAGAACCGACAAGTCATGTTTGAAGAGGATTATCCACTCTTGAATGACTTGGCTGATTACTTAGAAGAAGTAAAAGAGGAGCTGGGAGAAAACGTTGACTTTAATCACTACTCTCTAGATAATCCGGAAGAAGTTGAGGTAGCCTTTTATGAGTTGCTCCACGCTCACTATCAAGACGAATACAAGCTTTTACGTGATTGGCAATATCTTTTTGAATCAGTCAAAGATCATACTCTCCTACTTGATTTGTTAGAAAAAGTGGACGTCTATCCTTTAACCAATGCGAAAGTGTTAGTTCTCGTTCTCCAATTTGTAGAGCGTTACAGTGACGAGGAAGCAAGTCCATATCTGAAAAAGCTTCATTTCTGGAAGAGTGTCCAATCTTATCCTTCAGTGGTAGAGGAGTACGCACTAGATAAAAAAGAAAATTTTGACTACTGGTACAATGAAGGTTATCTCTATATTGATAAGCTCACCAAGAGTGATGAAGATATCAATGATTGGGAGAAGTGGAAAAGCTACTTTAAAGGAAGACCACGCATTCTAACGGTTTTGCTTCAACAGATCTATAAGGAGTACCATCGGTTTACAGACGGGGAGCTCTTGAGATATGTTTTAACTCCTTTTCCGACCTCTAAAATGGCTAGCCAAATGATGACGGAGGAGACAGACCAGAAACTAGAAGAGATGACAGCCTATGCTTATGAACTCAGTCATCCAAAGGCCAAGTTATCTTATTCGGATTGGAAAAAAAGACAGGTCTTAAAAAATAAGTTCCTTCAGTTTTTCTTTAGCCTATTTACGATTGTAAGTTTGATACTCAGTGTTCTAGAGCGACCTATTTATAATTCTTGGGTCCATGCTGGTATGTTGTCTCTCTTTTACGTCTATATGCTAAAATTAAGGCAAACACCAATTGAGGAAGGAGTGACTGCTAGGGGATTAGAACGAAAATTCTACTACAGTCCCCATCCATGGTTCCTATTCATCTTGCTATTGACCCTCGTCACTCCATTCTTACCGTTTGGTCTCATTGGGGCCCTTGTTTTCATTACATTTTTCTGTCTCATCGATGGCTTCCAAGTGAGTCAAGGGCTGAAGTGGGATTATTCTTTGGATAAGCTGATTCCTGTCGGTATCTTTCTTTCTGCTGGCTTCCTATCTGCTTTGGTAAATCGAAGCCAGATCATTTCCGGAGTTGCAATGATGTACTTCCATATTTTTGCAATCGTTGTGATTTGCTTGTCTTTTACACGATTTAGTCCTGGATTTCCACCATCTCTGAAAAAAATTCTCCTTCAAGCAATCTTGGGGATCCTACTCTTTCAAACGTTGCCTTACATTCACAGTCGTTTAGACATCTTTAATCCAACTATTCTACGAGATGAAACTCTGACCATAACGGTTGTCCTCTTGTTAAATGGAATTTGCTTGTCTTATTTTACAAAGGAACAAGGTTTCATGATTGGTGTGAAGAAGGTCTTTATGATTTATGGATTGCAAATCTTTATTTTCCTAAGAAGACTGTTCCGAATCCTATTCGCACTTATCCCTGATTTTAGCAAAGTTTATTTTGAAAAAGACCTGTTAATCTTGAATAGCGAATTTGCTTTCTACTTCCTCGAGGGACTCTTTGTCCTTATCATGCTTTTCCTTATTGGCAATATACGCAAGGAAAATCGGAAAAATTCTGCATAGAATGATAGCGCAGAGAAGAGGACTCTAGTTCAAGTTCCTAGTAAATTTTTCTGAATAAAGGTATAATGGAACTATTCAAATGAAAGAGGTAATGAAAATGGCTTCAAAAATGCTACACACTTGCTTGCGAGTAGAAAATCTTGAAAAATCAATCGCATTCTATCAAGATGCTTTTGGTTTTAAAGAGTTGCGTCGTAAGGATTTTCCAGATTATGCCTTCACGATTGTCTATCTAGGACTTGACGGTGATGACTACGAGTTGGAATTGACCTATAACTATGACCACGGCCCTTACGTGGTAGGAGATGGCTTTGCTCATATCGCCCTCAGTACACCTGACCTTGAGGCACTTCATCAAGAACACAGCAACAAAGGCTATGAGGTTACAGAGCCAAAAGGCCTACCTGGAAACCCACCAAACTATTACTTTGTCAAGGATCCTGATGGTTACAAGGTCGAAGTGATTCGTGAAAAATAATCCTGTACAGTCAAGTAGAATGTTCGTTTTCTACTTGACTTTTTTACTTTGAAAGAGTATACTAATACAAATTTAACCTTTAAGGGGAGTCCAGAGAGACTCACAAGGTGTCAGATAAAAGTGATAGGGAACTCTCTGTGGAGACTTTTTAAGTGTGCGCATGAGTTCTGTCCTATTTCGACTGAGACCTTGCAATAGCAAGGTCTTTTCTTTATCTGGTCCCCTTAAAATTTAAGGAGGAAGATCATGAATCCCACATGTAAGAAGCGTATGGGTGCGATTCGTTTGGAAACCATGAAAGTGGTTGCACAGGAGGAAATCGCGCCAGCAATCTTTGAATTAGTCCTAGAAGGGGAAATGGTTGAAGCTATCCGAGCAGGCCAATTTCTCCATCTGCGCGTGCCTGATGATTCCCATCTCTTGCGTCGCCCTATTTCAATCTCATCTATTGACAAGGCAAACAAGCAGTGTCGCCTCATTTATCGGATTGAAGGTGCTGGGACAGCTATTTTTTCAACCTTAAGTCAGGGAGATACTCTTGATGTGATGGGGCCTCAGGGAAATGGTTTTGACTTGTCCGACCTAGACAATCAGAGCCAAGTTCTCCTCGTTGGAGGAGGAATTGGTGTTCCACCCTTACTTGAGGTAGCCAAGGAATTGCATGCGCGTGGGGTGAAAGTAGTGACAGTCCTCGGTTTTGCCAACAAGAATGCTGTTATTCTCGAAACAGAATTGACCCAATATGGTCAGGTCTTTGTAACGACAGATGATGGTTCTTATGGCATTAAGGGAAATGTATCTGTTGTCATCAATGATTTAGACAGTCAATTTGACGCCGTCTACTCATGTGGAGCTCCAGGAATGATGAAGTACATCAATCAAAGGTTTTATGACCACCCAAGAGCCTATCTATCTCTAGAATCTCGTATGGCTTGCGGAATGGGGGCCTGCTATGCCTGCGTTCTAAAAGTACCAGAAAGTGAGACGGTCAGCCAACGTGTCTGTGAAGATGGTCCTGTTTTCCGTACAGGAACAGTTGTATTATAAGGAGAAAGTCATGACTACAAATCGTTTACAAGTTTCTCTACCAGGCTTGGACTTGAAAAACCCCATCATACCAGCATCAGGCTGTTTTGGTTTTGGTCAGGAATATTCCAAGTACTATGATTTGGACCTTTTAGGCTCTATTATGATTAAGGCAACGACTCTAGAACCCCGTTTTGGTAATCCTACTCCCAGAGTTGCAGAGACGCCTGCTGGTATGCTCAATGCAATCGGCTTGCAAAATCCAGGTTTAGAATCTGTTTTAGCTGAGAAATTGCCTTGGCTGGAAAGAGAGTATCCTAAACTTCCCATCATCGCCAATGTAGCAGGCTTTTCAAAACAAGAGTACGCTGCCGTTTCTCGAGGAATTTCCAAGGCAGCTAATGTAAAAGCGATCGAGCTCAATATCTCTTGTCCGAATGTGGATCATGGCAATCATGGACTTTTGATTGGGCAAGATCCTGATTTGGCCTACGAAGTGGTAAAAGCAGCTGTGGAAGCCTCTGATGTGCCAGTTTATGTTAAGTTAACCCCTAGTGTAACGGATGTTGTCACTATTGCTAAAGCCGCAAAAGATGCAGGAGCAAGTGGGTTAACCATGATCAATACCCTTGTCGGTATGCGCTTTGACCTCAAAACTAGAAAACCAATCCTAGCCAATGGTACAGGTGGAATGTCAGGCCCAGCAGTTTTTCCGGTCGCCCTCAAACTCATTCGTCAAGTAGCCCAAACCACAGACCTCCCGATCATTGGAATGGGGGGAGTGGATTCGGCTGAAGCAGCGCTAGAAATGTATCTGGCTGGTGCCTCTGCCATCGGTGTTGGAACAGCCAACTTTACCAATCCATACGCCTGTCCTGACATCATCGAAAATCTGCCAAAAGTCATGGACAAATATGGCATTAGCAGTTTGGAAGATCTCCGTCAGGAAGTCAAAGCCAGTCTGAGATAAGCTAGACCTTCCTTATCGTCAACAAGACATAGAATCTTCATCAATTTGTAATATTTCCGTCGGTTAACTATGTTACAATAGGGTTTAGAAAATGCATATAGTTTTTTACTAAGGAGAATAAAATGAAGAAGATACTGCTTGCAAGTACTGTTGCTCTCTCTATAGCAGGATTTGCAAAATCGGCAGTGTATGCCGAAGAGTCTCAAGTTACAAAAAAATCTCAGACAACAGATGTGGTTGAGAAAAAAGAAGAGTCTGCTCCGAAAAAAGAAGAGTCTGCTCCGAAAAAAGAAGTTCCTCAAGTTGATACCAGAAAAGACTCAGTTGTAAAAGAGAACGATTCCATTAAAGAAGATTCATCAAATAAGGAAAAGAGTAGAGAAATCAAAAAAGAAAGTTGGCAGAAGGAGCAGGGAAGCTGGCGCTTTTATGAAAATAACCAGCCTGTCTTAGACTGGAAACAAATCGATAACAAATGGTATTACTTCAATAAAGAAGGTGTTATGATTAGTAATATTATAATCGATGATTACCTTATTCAAGATAATGGTGCTTTGGCAAAAAATACATGGGTAAAAATTTCTGACAAGTGGTACTATGCTACAGCATCTGGGAAAATTTTCCGTAATAAATGGGAAAAAATAAAAGGGATATGGTACTATTTTGATACTGATGGTGTAATGCTGAGTAACCAGTGGAGAAAAGATTACTATCTAAAAGATAGTGGTGCCATGGCAGAAAAAGAATGGATTTTTGATAATTCATACAATAGTTGGTTTTATTTAAAACCCGGAGGGGCTTATGCTTCTCAAGAATGGAGTGGCTCATATTACCTTAAAAAAGGTGGATATATGGCAAAAAATGAGTGGATTTTTGACAAAGATTATGATGCTTGGTACTATCTAAAAGAAGATGG
>URCN01000019.1:0-21263 GCA_900546335.1 uncultured Streptococcus sp. | reverse complement strand
GCTAAATCGTTAGGTCGGGTAACCGGCGCGGGGGTTCGAATCCCCCATTCTCCGTTAGATGAACCCAGTGTTTTTCTAAACAAATCTACTTGGAGGTGGTCTCCAAGAGTAAATTTTTCATAAAGAGGTGAAACATGAAAAAGATCAAGTTACTAAGTATCTTAGCACTCTCAACAGTTGTCTTAGGTGCATGTTCTGCATTTTCTAATCAGTCATCTGAAGCTTCTTCTGACAACAAGGAGAAAACGGAACAAGTTGAGAAGAAGGATGAAGCAGCGGAAGTTAAAGAGAAAGTTACAAAAGATGCTGAAATTCTCCTAGACTCTGTTCTCACTAGCGACTCTGCACGATTCAAGAAAATTTATGGCGAAACTTATGAAAAATGGACTGAGGCCATTTTTGCAGTGCAAACAAGTGAAAAAATCAAAGAAGAAGGTCTTTCACCTGCATCTACTTACTCAGTACAATGGCACAAAGATTTCCCTGTAGAAACTCCAGAAGAAACCATTTCAGGTTTCTTGAAGATGAAACGCAAGTTATTCCAAGATATCGGTTCTTACACTGTTAAAGATGTGAAGGTTGATGAATCAGGCAATACTGCGATTGTTACTTTTAACTCTAAGAAGTTGCATTCTAAAGGGTTGACTTCATCAATTCGAGAAGTTCTAACAATTCTTATTGGTGGTATCGATAATCTAGGTAAGTACAACCAAGCTGGTTCAGATGTTGACATCAAGCGTTACCAAACATTGGTGACATATTGGATTTATGAACACCTCTTTAGAAAAGATTTTGCTATCTATAGTGATGTAGATGCTGAAGCTGCTTTAACACCTCTGACTACTGGAGATTTTGATATAGAAATCAAACTAACCAAGGACAAGGATGGAAATTGGCTGATTTCTCAAGAAGATTATCGTACCTTGTCAACTGAGTTAATGGATACTACTGAGGGATATGATAAGATTGATCGTAAGAACTCTACAAAATCTAAGAACAAATCTACAGACAAGTCTTCTGATAAATCAACAGATAAGTCTTCAGATAAAAAAGATAAAAGCAATATCTAATCACACGGTTTAGAAGAAAAACAAGTAGTCTTAATAAACTACTTGTTTTTTGATGAAAGCAAAGTAATTCTAGGATAGGGTAGGATACAAAAATGTGGCGTGATAGTTAGAGTAACTCAGCCTTTCATTTCTAGATATTGTTCTTAGAGCGATAAAAAAACTGCATTGAGGTGCAGTTTTTCTTTTTTCTACGGAAGACATGGGATTCGAACCCACGCACGCTGTTACACGCCTACCGCGTTTCCAACACGGCCTCTTAAGCCTCTTGAGTAATCTTCCAATACTTACTCAAATAGTCTACCATAAAGCCACTTATCTTGCAATAAAAATTTTGGAAATAAGAAAAATGATAGAATTTGATAGAAAATGATAAAAATTGCTTGACTTTGCCAGAAATTGTGCTAGAATGAATAGTGTAAACGATAACAGGAGGTGATTTGGTGTTAAAAACTGAGCGGAAGCAACTGATTTTAGAGGAGTTAAATCAACATCATGTAGTTTCCCTAGAAAAATTGGTTAATCTATTAGAAACATCAGAATCGACAGTACGAAGAGATTTGGACGAGTTGGAGGCGGAAAATAAGCTTCGCCGTGTGCATGGTGGAGCAGAATTGCCTCACTCCTTGCAGGAAGAAGAAACTATTCAAGAAAAATCTGTCAAAAACCTTCAAGAGAAGAAGTTACTTGCTAAAAAAGCAGCCTCTCTTATCAAGGAAAAAGATGTTATCTTTATTGATGCTGGAACGACAACTGCTTTTTTAATCAAGGAATTGGTTAATAAGAATATTACAGTTGTGACCAACTCCATTCACCATGCGGTTCAGTTGGTTGAAAAGCAGATTCCAACTGTCATGGTTGGAGGAAGTGTCAAGATGGCAACAGATGCATGTATCGGTGGTGTTGCTCTTAACCAAATCAATCAATTACACTTTGACCGTGCCTTTATCGGGATGAATGGTGTCGACGATGGTTATTATACGACTCCAGATATGGAGGAGGGAGCAGTGAAACGTGCTATTTTGGAGAATGCAAAACAGACCTACGTCTTGGTGGATTCGTCCAAAATTGGACAAACTTGCTTTGCCAAAGTAGCACCACTTAAACGTGCTATTGTCATCACAAGTCAAGGGCATGAGCTCTTGCAGGCTATTAAGAAGAAAGCGGAGGTAATAGAAGTATGATTTATACAGTCACGCTCAATCCGTCTATTGACTATATCGTTCGCTTGGACCAAGTTCAAGTCGGTAGTGTCAATCGTATGGACAGTGATGATAAGTTTGCTGGTGGGAAAGGAATTAATGTCAGTCGTGTCTTGAAACGCTTGGATATTTCTAATACTGCGACTGGATTTATCGGAGGTTTTACTGGTAAATTTATCACAGATACCCTTACAGAGGAAGAAATCGAAACTCGTTTTGTCCAAGTAGCAGAAGATACTCGCATCAATGTCAAGATTAAAGCAGACCAAGAAACAGAAATCAACGGGACTGGTCCAAATGTGGAACCGGCTCAGTTAGAAGAATTGAAAGCTATTTTGTCTAGTCTGACAGCAGATGATACGGTTGTGTTTGCAGGTTCGAGTGCTAAGAACCTAGGCAATGTTATCTATAAAGATTTGATTGCCTTGACACGCCAGACTGGTGCGCAAGTGGTTTGTGATTTTGAAGGACAGACCTTAATTGATAGTTTGGACTACCAGCCACTTTTGGTTAAACCAAACAATCACGAGCTTGGAGCTATCTTTGGAGTGAAACTCGAAAGTTTAGATGAAATCGAGAAATATGCTCGTGAGTTACTAGCTAAAGGTGCACAAAACGTCATCATCTCTATGGCTGGAGACGGTGCCCTTCTTGTCACATCTGAGGGAGCTTACTTCGCTAAACCTATCAAGGGAACAGTCAAAAATTCAGTCGGGGCTGGTGACTCTATGGTCGCTGGATTTACAGGTGAATTTGTCAAATCAAAAGATGCAGTAGAAGCATTCAAATGGGGGGTAGCTTGTGGAACGGCAACGACCTTCTCGGATGACTTGGCAACAGCGGAATTTATTAAAGAAACATATGAAAAAGTTGAGGTAGAAAAACGATGAAAATTCAAGACCTATTGAGAAAAGATGTCATGTTGTTGGATTTACAGGCAACTGAAAAAACAGCTGTCATCGAAGAGATGATTAAAAGTTTGGTAGATCACGGTTATGTGACGGATTTTGAAACCTTTAAAGAAGGAATCTTAGCGCGTGAAGCTCTCACTTCCACTGGTTTGGGTGACGGAATTGCTATGCCTCACAGCAAGAACTCTGCTGTCAAAGAAGCAACGGTTCTCTTTGCTAAGTCAAACAAGGGTGTTGACTATGAAAGCTTGGATGGGCAACCAACAGACCTCTTCTTCATGATTGCAGCTCCAGAAGGTGCTAATGATACTCACTTGGCTGCCTTGGCAGAATTGTCTCAATACTTGATGAAAGACGGTTTCGCTGACAAACTTCGTCAAGTAACATCTGCAGATCAAGTTATCGAACTCTTTGACCAAGCTTCAGAAAAAGCTGAGAAACCTGTTCAAGTACCTGCTAATGACTCTGGCGACTTTATCGTAGCTGTTACAGCTTGTACGACAGGTATCGCCCACACTTATATGGCCCAAGAAGCCCTTCAAAAAGTGGCTGCTGAAATGGGTGTTGGGATCAAGGTTGAAACCAATGGTGCCAGCGGTGTTGGGAAGCAACTAACTGCAGAGGACATCCGTAAGGCTAAAGCTGTTATTATCGCTGCGGACAAGGCTGTTGAGATGGATCGTTTCGATGGCAAACCATTGGTTAATCGTCCGGTTGCAGACGGTATCCGTAAGACAGAAGAATTGATCAACTTGGCTCTTTCGGTTGATGCTGAAGTTTATCGTGCTGCTAATGGAGCAAAAGCTGCAACAGCATCTAATGAAAAACAAAGCCTTGGTGGTGCTTTCTACAAACACTTGATGAGTGGTGTATCTCAAATGTTGCCATTCGTTATCGGTGGTGGTATCATGATTGCCCTCGCCTTCTTAATCGACGGAGCTTTTGGTGTGCCACAAGATAGTCTTGGCAATCTCGGATCCTACCATGAACTAGCTTCTATGTTCATGAAAATTGGTGGAGCAGCCTTTGGCTTGATGCTTCCAGTTTTTGCAGGATACGTAGCCTACTCTATCGCTGAAAAACCAGGTTTGGTAGCTGGTTTTGTGGCTGGTGCTATTGCCAAAGAAGGTTTTGCCTTTGGTAAAATTCCTTATGCCGCAGGTGGTGAAGCAACTTCAACTCTTGCAGGTGTCTCATCTGGTTTCCTAGGTGCCCTTGTTGGTGGATTTATCGCAGGTGCCTTGGTTCTTGCTATCAAGAAATACATTAAAGTTCCTCGTTCACTTGAAGGTGCTAAATCAATCCTTCTCTTGCCACTTTTTGGAACAATCTTAACAGGATTTGTCATGCTAGCTGTTAACATCCCGATGGCAGCAATCAACACTGCTATGAATGACTTCCTAGGCGGTCTTGGAGGAGGCTCAGCTGTCCTTCTCGGTATCGTTCTTGGTGGAATGATGGCTGTCGACATGGGTGGACCGGTTAACAAAGCAGCTTATGTCTTTGGTACAGGTACGCTTGCAGCGACTGTTTCTTCAGGTGGTTCTGTAGCAATGGCAGCAGTTATGGCTGGCGGAATGGTTCCACCACTTGCTATCTTTGTCGCAACCCTTCTTTTCAAAAATAAATTTACCAAAGAAGAACGCAACTCTGGTTTGACAAACATCATCATGGGCTTGTCATTTATCACTGAGGGAGCGATTCCATTTGGTGCCGCTGACCCAGCTCGTGCGATTCCAAGCTTCATCCTTGGTTCAGCAGTAGCGGGCGGACTCGTTGGTCTTGCAGGAATCAAACTCATGGCGCCACACGGAGGAATCTTCGTCATCGCTCTTACTTCAAATGCCCTTCTCTACCTTGCCTTTGTCTTGGTTGGTGCAATCGTAAGTGGTGTGGTTTATGGTTACCTACGCAAGCCACAAGCATAAAATGGATTAGAATAGAAAGATTGTTACCATTTGGTGCAATCTTTTTCTCTATTCGAAATGGCTGTGAAATATGGTATAATAAAAGAATGGCAAACAAGAATACTACAAAAACAAGACGGAGACCGTCTAAAGCAGAACTCGAAAGAAAACAGGCTATCCAGAGGATGTTGATTTCCTTAGGGATCGCCTTGTTATTGATTATTGCAGCCCTCAAACTCGGAGCGGCAGGTGTCACTCTTTACAATCTCATTCGACTGGTGGTTGGAAGTTTGGCCTATGTGGCTATAGGCGGCCTCCTCATTTATCTTTTTCTATTTAAATGGATCCGCAAGCAAGAGGGACTTCTATCAGGATTTCTCTGTATCTTCGCTGGCTTGCTCTTGATTTTTGAGGCCTACTTGGTTTGGAAATATGGCTTGGAGCAGTCAGTTCTAAAAGGGACCTTGTCTCAAGTTATGACGGACCTGACTGGCATGCGGGTGACTAGTTTTGCTGGTGGAGGCCTGCTTGGTGTCGGACTTTATATCCCCATATCCTTTCTTTTCTCAAATATCGGATCGTACTTTATTGGGGTTCTCTTGATTTTAGTTGGGATTCTCCTGGTTAGTCCCTGGTCTATTTATGATGTTGCAGCCTTTATTGGAGTGCAGTTCAGATCCTTCATGGAAAAACAGGAACTGAGAAAACAGGAACGTTTCATCAAGAGAGAAGAAGAGAAGGCACGTCAAGAAGCCGAAGAAGCAGCAAGAATTCAGAGAGAACAAGAAGAGCAGGATGCGCTGCCGCTTCCTCCTGTAGATCCTGAAACGGGAGAAATCTTATCAGAGGTACCGGACTACGATTTCCCACCAATTCCTGAGGAAGAATGGATTGAACCGGAGATTATTCTCCCTCAAGCTGACGTTGAAGTTTCAGATGTGGAAGAAGATTTTGAGGATGAAGAGGTGCAGGTTGATTTTTCTACCAAGGAAGCCCTCGAATACAAGCTACCAAGCTTGCAACTCTTTGCGCCAGATAAACCCAAAGATCAATCCAAGGAAAAGAAGATTGTTCGAGAAAATATCAAAATCCTAGAAGAAACCTTTGCTAGCTTTGGTATCAAGGTGACGGTAGAACGGGCTGAAATTGGACCATCAGTTACCAAGTATGAAGTCAAACCAGCAGTCGGTGTACGGGTTAACCGCATTTCCAATCTGGCTGACGACTTAGCGCTAGCTCTAGCAGCTAAGGATGTTCGGATAGAGGCTCCAATCCCTGGTAAATCCTTAGTCGGAATTGAGGTTCCTAACTCTGAGATTGCGACTGTTTCCTTCCGTGAACTCTGGGAACAGTCTCAGACTAAACCAGAAAATCTCCTCGAAATCCCTCTAGGGAAGGCAGTTAATGGAACTGCTCGTACCTTTGACCTTTCCAAGATGCCCCACCTACTGGTTGCAGGTTCGACAGGATCAGGGAAATCAGTCGCAGTTAATGGTATTATCGCTAGCATTCTGATGAAAGCAAGACCAGACCAGGTCAAGTTTATGATGGTGGATCCTAAGATGGTTGAGTTATCGGTTTACAATGACATTCCTCACCTCTTGATTCCAGTTGTGACCAATCCACGCAAGGCCAGCAAGGCCCTGCAAAAGGTTGTGGATGAGATGGAAAACCGTTATGAACTCTTCGCCAAGGTTGGTGTGCGAAATATCGCTGGTTACAATGCCAAGGTCGAGGAATTTAATAGCCAGTCTGAGTACAAACAAGTACCCCTGCCTTTAATTGTTGTCATTGTAGATGAGTTGGCAGACCTTATGATGGTGGCTAGCAAGGAAGTGGAAGATGCCATCATTCGTCTCGGACAGAAGGCGCGTGCTGCAGGAATTCACATGATTCTCGCAACGCAACGTCCATCGGTTGATGTTATCTCTGGTCTTATCAAGGCCAATGTTCCCTCTCGTGTGGCTTTTGCAGTTTCATCAGGTACAGATTCACGAACCATCTTGGATGAAAATGGAGCTGAAAAACTGCTCGGTCGAGGAGACATGCTCTTTAAACCAATCGATGAAAACCACCCAGTCCGTCTGCAAGGGTCCTTTATCTCGGATGATGATGTTGAACGTATCGTAAACTTCATCAAGGCTCAGGCTGATGCAGATTACGATGATAGCTTTGACCCAGGAGACGTCCCAGAAAATGAAGGAGATTTCTCTGATGGTGAAGCTGGTGGCGATCCGCTCTTTGAGGAAGCCAAGGCTTTGGTTATCGAGACGCAGAAAGCCAGTGCTTCGATGATTCAGCGTCGTTTGTCGGTTGGATTTAACCGTGCGACTCGCCTTATGGAAGAACTCGAAATGGCAGGTGTCATCGGTCCAGCTGAGGGAACCAAACCACGAAAAGTATTGCAACAATAAAAAAATAACTTCTTTCCAAATTTGGAAAGAAGTTATTTTTGTGATTACTGGTTCGTTTTAGTTTCAGAACTCGTCGTATTTGACTGTGTTCCATTATCGCTTGTTTCTTTATTTGTAGCTGGTGTAGAAGAGTCCTGAGTTGTTGTTTTCTGCTCTTCTTTTTTCTCTTCTTTTTTATTGGATTGAGAAGTTTCTTCTTGTGGGGTATTTTCTTTAGTAGAAGTGTTGTCCCTGTTAGGAGTAGTATTTTCCTGAGGGGCTTCCTTTTGAATTTCCTTGACAACAGTTGTTTGGGTTGTCGTCGGTTCTTTTTTGTTGTTTTTGTTATTGTCCATGGCGTTCATGATGGTGATAGTAGCGGTGATTAGGCCAAGGATACTACCGATGGTAGCAATCGTTTTTTGAAAGACAGTAAAGCCCTTTTTGATGTGTTCTGTTTTTGGTTTTGAAGTTCTACGATAGTTAGACATGATACTCTCCTTTAATTATGATTTATTATACCTCATTTCTTTAAAAAAATCTTAAAAAAAGAGAAACCTCCCTTTCTTGTCGCAGGTCCCTTTTCGTGATACAATAGAAGGAGTGATTTTAGAAAGCGTGAGAAAACATGATCTACTTTGATAATTCGGCGACAACCAAGTCTTATCCTGAAGCACTTGAAACTTACATGCAGGTCGCTTCAAAAATTGTAGGAAATCCGTCTAGTCTCCATCGTTTGGGAGATCAGGCAACACGAATTTTAGATGCTTCCCGGCAGCAAATTGCAGATTTGATTGGAAAGAAGAGTGATGAAATCTTCTTTACCTCAGGTGGAACAGAAGGAGATAACTGGGTCATCAAAGGTGTGGCCTTTGAAAAAGCCCAGTTTGGCAAGCACATCATCGTGTCAGCCATTGAACATCCAGCAGTCAAGGAATCAGCCCTTTGGCTGAAAAGTCAAGGTTTTGAGATAGATTTTGCTCCAGTTGATGAGAAAGGATTTGTGGATGTTGAGGCTCTAGCGAATTTGATACGACCTGATACGATCCTTGTCTCCATCATGGCAGTTAACAACGAAATTGGCTCTATCCAGCCTATTGAAGCTATTTCAAAACTCTTGGCAGACAAGCCGACCATTTCCTTCCATGTTGATGCGGTTCAGGCACTTGCTAAGATTCCAACTGAAAAGTATCTAACTGATCGAGTAGATTTCGCGACCTTTTCAAGTCATAAGTTTCATGGTGTCAGAGGTGTTGGATTTGTCTATATCAAGTCTGGTAAGAAGATTACGCCTCTTTTAACTGGTGGTGGTCAGGAGCGAGACTCTCGTTCGACAACTGAAAATGTGGCAGGGATTGCAGCGACAGCCAAAGCTCTCCGTTTATCTATGGAAAAGTTAGATATCTTTGCTAGCAAGACAGGGCAGATGAAGGCAGTCATTCGCCAAGCCCTTCTGGACTATCCAGACATTTTCGTCTTTTCAGATGAGGAAGACTTTGCCCCTCATATCCTGACTTTTGGGATTAAGGGTGTTCGTGGAGAAGTCATCGTTCACGCCTTTGAAGACTATGATATTTTCATTTCCACAACCTCTGCTTGTTCATCCAAGGCAGGAAAACCTGCAGGTACTTTAATTGCCATGGGAGTAGACAAGGATAAGGCCCAGTCAGCTGTGCGTCTAAGCTTAGACCTAGAAAATGACATGAGTCAGGTCGAGCAGTTTTTGACCAAGCTAAAATTAATTTACAACCAAACTAGAAAAGTAAGATAGGAGTATTTATGCAGTATTCAGAAATTATGATTCGCTATGGAGAATTGTCAACCAAGCACAAAAATCGTATGCGTTTCATCAATAAACTTCGTAATAACATTTCAGACGTTTTGTCCATCTATCCCCAAGTTAAGGTAACCGCTGATCGTGACCGTGCACACGCTTATCTGAATGGAGCCGACTACACAGCAGTAGCAGAATCGCTCAAACAAGTCTTTGGAATTCAAAACTTTTCTCCTGTGTATAAGGTTGAAAAGTCTGTGGAAATTCTGAAATCTGCTGTCCAAGAGATTATGAAGGAAATCTACAAGGAAGGGATGACCTTTAAAATCACTAGCAAGCGTAGCGACCACAACTTTGAATTGGACAGCCGTGAACTCAATCAAACTCTTGGTGGAGCTGTTTTCGAGGTCATTCCAAACGTGCAAGCTCAGATGAAAAATCCAGATATTAATCTTCAGGTTGAGATTCGTGAAGAGGCTGCCTATCTTTCCTATGAAACCTTCCGTGGAGCAGGAGGATTACCTGTGGGAAGTTCTGGTAAAGGCATGCTCATGTTGTCAGGGGGTATTGATTCACCCGTGGCGGGTTATCTAGCTCTTAAACGAGGGGTAGATATTGAGGCCGTTCACTTTGCTAGCCCACCATATACTAGTCCTGGTGCCCTCAAGAAAGCTCAAGATTTGACTCGTAAATTAACCAAGTTTGGTGGCAATATCCAATTTATCGAAGTGCCTTTCACAGAGATTCAAGAGGAAATCAAGGCTAAAGCGCCAGAAGCCTACCTTATGACCTTGACCCGTCGTTTTATGATGCGCATTACCGACCGTATCCGTGAGGTACGAAATGGTTTAGTTATCATTAATGGGGAAAGTCTTGGCCAAGTAGCTAGCCAGACCTTGGAAAGCATGCAGACTATCAACGCTGTGACTAGCACTCCAATTATTCGTCCCGTGGTTACGATGGACAAGTTGGAAATCATTGACATTGCCCAAGCAATCGATACCTTTGAAATTTCAATCCAGCCTTTTGAAGACTGCTGTACTATTTTTGCGCCTGATCGTCCTAAGACCAATCCTAAGATAGAGAATGCTGAGCAGTATGAAAAACGCATGGATGTTGAAGGCTTGGTTGAGCGAGCAGTGGCTGGGATTATGATTACTGAAATCACTCCCCAGGTTGAAAAAGATACTGTCGATGAGTTAATTGACAATCTCCTCTAATCAGAAAATCCAGAAGAATTCAGAAAAACAAATGAAAAAAGTTAGTTATTTACCCTTAAAATGGACATTAACTGACTTTTTTTCTATTTTTATGGTATAATAAGATAAAATTTTGAATATAGAGAGTTTTCTGACAATGAATCATTCCTACTTTTATTTAAAAATGAAAGAACACAAACTCAAGGTTCCTTATACAGGAAAGGAGCGTCGTGTGCGAGTGCTCCTGCCAAAGGATTATGAGAAAGATACAGACCGTTTTTACCCTGTTGTTTACTTTCATGACGGTCAAAATGTCTTTTACAGCAAGGAGTCTTATATCGGACACTCTTGGAAGATTATTCCAGCCATTAAGCGAAATCCAGACATCAGTCGTATGATTGTCGTTGCCATAGATAATGATGGTATGGGACGGATGAATGAGTATGCGGCTTGGAAGTTTCAAGAATCTCCTATCCCAGGTCAACAGTTTGGCGGTAAGGGTGTGGAGTATGCCGAGTTTGTCATGGAGGTGGTCAAGCCTTTTATCGATGAAACCTATCGTACCAAAGCTGATCGCCAGCACACGGCTATGATTGGTTCGTCGCTAGGAGGCAATATCACCCAGTTTATCGGACTAGAGTACCAAGACCGAATTGGTTGTCTAGGTGTCTTCTCATCTGCTAACTGGCTTCACCAAGAAGCTTTTAACCGCTATATCGAGCGCAAGAAATTGACACCTGAACAGCGCATTTTTATCTATGTAGGAACAGAAGAAGCAGACGATACGGACAAGACCTTGATGGCTGGCAATATTAAACAAGCCTATATCGACTCGTCGCTTCGCTATTACCGTGATTTGATTGCAGGTGGAGTACACTTGGATAATCTTGTCTTGAAAGTTCAGTCTGGTGCTATCCATAGTGAAATCCCTTGGTCGGAAAATTTACCAGACTGTCTTCGATTTTTTGCAGAGAAATGGTAAGTTAGGAAAGGAGAAAGCCAATGCATATTGAAAACCTTAGCCACTGGAGTGGCAATCTTAATCGTGAAATGTACCTCAACCGTTATGGACATGCTGGGATTCCAGTTGTTGTTTTTGCTTCATCTGGTGGTAGTCACAACGAATACTATGATTTTGGCATGATTGATGCCTGTGCTTCCTTTATCGAAGAAGGGCGAGTCCAGTTCTTTACTCTCTCCAGTGTTGACAGTGAGAGCTGGCTGGCTACTTGGAAAAATGGTCATGACCAGGCGGAGATGCATCGTGCCTACGAACGCTATGTGATTGAGGAGGCCATTCCTTTTATCAAGCATAAGACAGGTTGGTTTGATGGCATGATGACGACAGGTTGCTCGATGGGGGCCTATCATGCACTCAATTTCTTTCTCCAGCATCCAGATGTCTTTACCAAGGTGATTGCCCTCAGCGGTGTTTACGACGCACGTTTCTTCGTTGGCGATTACTACAATGATGATGCTATTTACCAAAACTCACCAGTAGATTATATCTGGAATCAAAACGACGGATGGTTTATCGATCGTTACCGTCAGGCGGAGATTGTCGTCTGTACGGGTCTCGGTGCTTGGGAACAAGATGGTCTGCCATCCTTCTACAAGCTTAAAGAAGCCTTTGACCAGAAACAAATTCCAGCCTGGTTTGCTGAATGGGGACACGATGTCGCCCACGACTGGGAATGGTGGCGTAAACAAATGCCCTATTTTCTTGGACACCTGTATCTATAAAAGGAGTTGCCTATGAATTACCTTGTTATTTCTCCCTACTATCCGCAAAACTTCCAACAGTTTACCATCGAGCTAGCTAATAAAGGCATCACCGTTTTGGGAATTGGTCAGGAACCTTACGAACAACTTGATGAACCTTTGCGCAATAGTCTGACTGAGTATTTCCGTGTAGATAATCTTGAAAACATAGACGAAGTCAAACGTGCAGTTGCCTTTCTTTTCTACAAGCATGGCCCAATCGACCGCATCGAGTCCCACAATGAATACTGGCTTGAGCTGGACGCAACACTCAGAGAGCAATTTAATGTCTTTGGTGCCAAACCAGAGGATCTCAAAAAGACCAAATATAAGTCTGAGATGAAGAAGCTTTTCAAAAAAGCAGGTGTCCCTGTGGTACCTGGTGCTGTTATCCAGACGGAAGCAGATGTGGATAAAGCAGTGAAAGAAATCGGTCTACCAATGATTGCCAAACCTGATAACGGAGTGGGAGCAGCAGCGACCTTTAAGCTTGAGACAGAAGACGATATCCATCACTTCAAACAAGAATGGGACCATTCAACCGTTTATTTCTTTGAAAAATTTGTCACTTCTAGCGAAATCTGTACCTTTGACGGGCTTGTGGACAAGGATGGCAACATCGTCTTTTCAACGACTTTTGATTATGCCCATACACCACTTGATCTCATGATTTATAAGATGGACAATTCCTACTATGTACTCAAGGATATGGATCCAAAACTGCGCAAGTATGGCGAGGCCATTGTCAAAGAATTTGGAATGAGAGAACGCTTTTTCCATATCGAGTTTTTCCGTGACGGGGACGACTACATTGCCATTGAGTACAATAACCGTCCTGCAGGTGGCTTTACCATTGATGTTTATAACTTTGCCCATTCCTTGGACCTCTACCGAGGCTATGCGGCGATTGTCGCAGGAGAAGAGTTCCCAGAATCAGAATTTGAACCTCAATACTGTCTAGCTACTTCACGTCGTGCCAATGCAAATTATGTCTATTCAGAAGAAGACTTGCTTGCTAAGTACAGCCAGCAATTCAAGGTCAAAAAAATCATGCCAGCAGCCTTTGCAGAGCTACAAGGGGACTACCTTTATATGTTGACCACTCCGAGTCGCCAAGAGATGGAGCAGATGATTGCAGATTTTGGTCAACGTCAAGAATAACGATTAGGACAAAAGGAGTTTGACTTCTTTTGTCCTTTTCTTAAAGATAAGTTAAATAAAGCGTTTTCCATAGATTCTTTTAGAAAAGATATTGCTAAAAGGCCTAAAAATTGATAGAATAAGGATTGTCTAAAAAAATTTAAGGAGAATCTATCAAATGGATTTTACATGGGCTATTAAATATGCCACAGAATTCTTGGGAACTGCTATTTTGATCATTCTTGGTAATGGTGCAGTTGCTAACGTTGAACTTAAAGGTACGAAAGGTCACCAAAGTGGCTGGCTCGTTATCGCGGTTGGTTATGGTATGGGGGTTATGATCCCAGCCTTGATGTTTGGTAATGTATCTGGTAACCACATCAACCCAGCTTTCACTCTTGGACTTGCTGTTAGTGGACTTTTCTCTTGGGAGCAAGTACCATATTACATCCTAGCACAAGTTTTGGGAGCAATCTTTGGTCAAGCTTTGGTTGTAGCGACTCACCGTCCTTACTACTTGAAGACAGAAAATCCAAACAATATCTTGGGTACCTTCTCAACGATTTCAAGCATCGACCACGGTACAAAAGAATCACGTTTTGCAGCTACTGTTAACGGATTCCTCAATGAGTTTGTAGGTTCATTTGTTCTTTTCTTTGCAGCACTTGGTTTGACTAAAAACTTCTTTGGTGCAGAGGTTCTTCAATACATGAAACAAATGGCTACTCAAGCTGGACAAACTGTTGATTTAAGTGAATTGGCAGTGAAAGCTCAAGTAGCTCCACATACAGCTGCTGGGATCTCAGTTGCGCACTTGGCACTTGGTTTCCTAGTGATGGCCTTGGTAACTTCACTTGGTGGACCTACTGGACCTGGTTTGAACCCAGCTCGTGACTTCGGACCACGTCTTCTTCACGAACTCCTTCCAAAATCAGTCCTTGGTCAACACAAGGGTGATTCAAAATGGTGGTATGCATGGGTTCCGGTTGTAGCTCCAATTTTAGCGGGTATTGCAGCAGTAGCACTATTTAAACTACTTTACCTATAAAAAATAAAACTGGGGAATCCCAGTTTTTTTGTTATAAAATTTCTAAATAAAATAGATATGGCTTGTAAAATATTCGAAAATCCTTTAAAATAAAAGAGTTGGAGGAATATATGAAGGTGAATGAGATTGTTCGGATCATTCCGACTTTGAAAGTTAATAATCGAAAATTAAATGAGATATTTTATATTGAAACTCTAGGAATGAAACCCTTACTAGAAGAGTCTGCCTTTCTTTCATTAGGCGACCAGACGGGTACGGAGAAATTGATTTTAGAAGAAGCTCCAAGCATGCGAACTCGTAGAGTTGAAGGACTTAAGAAGCTAGCTAGACTCTTGATAAAGGTTGAGGATCCTTCTGAAATCGAGGCCCTTCTTTCTCAAATGAAGTCTCTTCCTCGCTTGTTTAAAGGAAACCGTGGGTATGCTTTTGAGATTGTTTCACCTGAAGAGGATGTGATCCTTGTTCATGCAGAAAATGATGTAAGAGATTTGGTTCCACTGGAAACTGTTCCTGAATTTTATTCAAATACAAGTATAAAATACGTGAGTCAATTTGAGGTTTCTATGGAGTTGCGTTTACCTGAAGGGACAGAGAGTTTACTTGATCCTGAAGGAGTAGCACCAGCAATCACCTTTACGAAAGGGCAAGGACCAGATTTGGCTGTTGAAAACAATGTCACTTGGGATTTGACGATGTTAAAATTTTTAGTAAGAAATTTTGATCTAACCAGTCTTCGTAAGAAATTTGAAAAGACAGGCTACTTTGTCCCTAAGTCTAAAAAATTCTTCCTTGGTAAAGATACCAATAACATCGAATTGTGGTTTGAAGAAGCATGAAGTTGGAAAAAATTCTAAGAAAAATAGAAAATCAAATCGAGGCAGAGATTTATCCCGGGGCCTCTTTTGCGTATTATAAGGATGGTGAATGGAAAGAGTCTTATCTAGGATTGAGTGATCCAGAAAGGGGCTTGAAAACAGAGAGCGGTTTGATTTATGATCTGGCTAGTGTGAGTAAGGTTGTGGGAGTGGGGACGGTTTTTACCTTCTTGTGGCAGCAGGGCAAATTAGATATTAATCGACCGGTGACGGATTTTTTACCGGAGTGTGATTATCCTGATATCACTATACGGCAACTTCTGACTCATGCAACAGACTTAGACCCCTTTATTCCAAATCGGGATCTCTTGACTGCCCCTGAATTAAAAGAAGCCATGTTTCACCTCAACAGACGAAGTCAGCCTGCTTTCTTATACTCGGACGTTCACTTTTTACTCTTGGGCTTTCTTTTGGAAAAAATCTTTAACCAAGACTTGGATCAGATTATAGAAGAGCAAGTTTTGGAAGCATGGGGGATGAAGGAAACGATGTTTGGTCCCGTTGAGGTTGCTGTACCAACAGTGAGAGGAGTGGAGGCCGGAATCATTCACGATCCCAAAGCCCGTCTATTAGGGAAGCACGCTGGAAGTGCTGGTTTGTTTTCGACTGTTAAGGATTTGCAGATCTTTCTGGAACATTACTTGAAAGATGATTTTGCAGCAGAATTGAGCCGAAATTTTTCTCCTTTAGATGATAAGGAGCGGTCTCTATCATGGAATCTGGAAGGAGCTTGGCTTGACCATACGGGATATACAGGTACCTTCATCATGTGGAATCGGGAGAAGCAGGAAGCGGCTATCTTTCTATCCAATCGAACGTATGAAAAGGATGAGCGTGCCCAGTGGATAGTCGATCGAAACCAAGTCATGGAAATGGTTCGTCAAGAAGAGTAGGGGGAAGCATGTCAAAAATCGTAAAAGGAACTCTGTATACAGTAGTAGCAGGGATTGCTTGGGGCTTGTCTGGAACCAGTGGTCAATACCTGATGGCACGCGGGATTTCCGCTCTAGTCTTGACCAATTTGCGACTTATCATTGCAGGCTTGGCACTGGTAGCCTTATCCTATATGACTGCAAAGGATAAACTCTATGCTTTTTTTAAAGACAGAAAAAGCCTTTTATCTCTGCTGTTGTTTGCCTTGTTTGGACTTTTCTTAAACCAGTTTGCCTATCTTTCTGCTATTCAGAAAACCAATGCTGGAACGGCGACAGTTCTCCAGTATGTATGCCCCGTTGGGATCTTGGTTTATACCTGTATGAAGGATAAGGTAGCACCGACTCTGGCTGAGATTATTTCGATTGGTTTAGCAATTGGAGGAACGTTTCTTATCGCGACGCATGGGAAACTTAACCAGTTGTCTGTCACACCTGCTGGACTTTTCTGGGGCCTCTTTTCAGCCTTGACCTATGCTCTCTATATTATCCTTCCCATCGCTTTGATTAAGAAGTGGGGCAGTATTTCGGTGATTGGTGTTGGGATGGTTATTTCTGGTGTAGTGGCTCTTCCTTTCACAGGAGTCTTACAGGCCAGCATACCGACTAGCTTAGATTTTCTCTTTGCATTTGCTGGGATTATCATCATCGGAACGGTCTTTGCCTATACAGCTTTTCTAAAAGGGGCTAGTCTGATAGGCCCTGTTAAGTCTAGTTTATTAGCTTCCATAGAGCCAATTTCTGCTGTTTTCTTTGCCTTTCTGATTATGAAGGAACAGTTTTATGCGATTGATTTTGTCGGTATGGCTATGATTTTACTAGCTGTAACCATTATTTCATTGAAAGATTTACTGCTGGAAATAAAGAGTAAGTAATTAAAAAATCCACTCAATCGAGTGGATTTTTTGTGTATAGATGATTAGTCTTTGTTTTCGTGTGGCAAAATCAAGTTCAAGATGATTCCTGTCATGGCTGATAGAGCAGTACCTGAAAGGGTTACTGGCCCGAGTTTAAGGATTGCTCCACCAAGTCCAAGTACCAGCATAGCACTTGCAATGATAAGGTTACGCATTTGGCTGAAGTCAACGCGTTCCTTAATCAAAACTTTTAGACCGTTGCTGGCGATAACTCCGTAGAGAAGGATGGACATGCCACCAAGCACAGCATTTGGAATGGTTGAAATCAAGGCAGTGAACTTGCCTAGGAAGCTAAGAGCAATGGCGATGAAGGCTGCGTTACGGATAACAGAGACAGAAGCGATACGAGTCATCCCGATAACCCCTGTATTTTCTCCGTAAGTCGTGTTAGCTGGTCCACCGAGGAAAGCAGATACAGATGTCGCGATACCGTCACCGAGAAGCGTACGGTGAAGTCCTGGTTCTTTTAGGAATTGACGGCCACAGATTTGGCTCAAAACAGTGTGGTCTCCGATGTGTTCTGAAATTGTTACGATTGCAATTGGCAAGATAGCAATTGTTTCAGGACCGAAGTACAAGTTGTACTCTTTAAAGGCACCACCCGTGCTAAATGGCAAGTAGAAACCAGGAATTTCAAACCAATTGGCTTGAAGGACTGGGGTAAAGTCAACCAAACCAAGCATCATAGCAAAGATATACCCACCGATGATGGCAAAGAGGAAAGGAATGATACGAAGGAAACCTTTTCCTTTTGTATTGATAAAGGCTGCAATCAAGAACGTCACGACGGCTACAAGAGCATTTTTCCAGTTTCCGTCTGCTACAAGTCCAGCATTCGTTACAGCAGAACCAGCAAGACCAAGACCGATAACGATAATCATAGGTCCGATAATGATTGGTGGCAAGAGTTTGTCAATCCATTTCGTACCTGCAAAACGAACACTTGCTGCTACAAGGACATAGACCAAACCAGTCAAGATGACCCCCGTTTGAGCAGCAGATACATCGCCCCCCATTTCTTTCATGGCTAGAGACATAGCTGTGATAAAGGCGAATGAAGAACCTAGGTAAACTGGAACCTTAAAGCCAGTAGAAATCATATAGATAAGTGTTCCAATACCGGATGCAAAGAGAGCAACCGATACGGGCATTCCCAAAATTAAGGGAACGAGAATGGTTGCACCAAACATGGCAAACACGTGCTGGAAGCTTAGAAGAATTCCTTTACCAGCAGAAGGACGTTGATCAACGTCTAGTAACAAGTCAACAGTTGATTCCTGTTTCATAAAAACCTCACTTTTGGGCATCAAAAAAGAGCCCATTATTTTGCAGCAATAGGCCCTCAGAGTAAGACTTTTTAAAAAATAGCTATCTTTTAAAAATTTATATAAATCTGCGCCTTCGTCACCTCACAGGATGACATTAAAAACCTTTGCTTGTGATAGTATAGCAGAAAAAAATGATTTTGTAAATCATTTTTTCCCGAGCCCGGAAATGCGAGAGCGAGGTTCGTTTTGTAAACGAATTTTTCCCGAGCCTAGAAATGCGAGAGCGAGGTTTGATTTTGTAAATCATTTTTTCCCGAGCCTGGAAATGTGAGAGCGAGGAATGATTTTGTAAAGTATTTTTTCCCGAGCCCAGAAATAAGAAAGCGAGGCAGATTTGTAAATAATTTTTTTACTAAAAAAATTAAAGTGGGCGTTTGTTTGGCATGCCAGCCTTTCTTGGGTACTTGTTAGGCGTCTCCTTTTTCTTTTCTACCACAGTGATATAACGGGGATCTCCATTTGGAAGGGCGTAGCTAAGGTTGTCCTCTACTTTGCTAAAGAGGAGGTTGAGAGCGTTCTTGGCTTCAAGCAATTCCTCAGGAGCATTGCTGGCCTTGAGTGCCAATAGTTTTCCTCCGACTTTAAGATAGGGAATGGTCAGCTCAGACAAGACCTGCATACGGGCAACCGCACGAGCCGTCACCACATCAAACTGGGCACGGAAGTTC
This sequence comes from uncultured Streptococcus sp., assembly GCA_900546335.1. GTDB lineage: Bacteria > Bacillota > Bacilli > Lactobacillales > Streptococcaceae > Streptococcus. The sequence continues at coordinate 2,141 of URCN01000019.1, read as the reverse complement.
TTGTCTTGAGCAAAGTCTTCAGCGCGTCCATGGTAGAAGTGAACACCATCCAAATCCAACTCCTGAGCCAAAAGCTGAAGGAAGTTGATGCGCTTATTGAGCGAATCAATGATGGTCACATCTAGCTGAGGATAGAGAATTTTCATGGGTAGACTAGGAAATCCTGCCCCCGCTCCGATATCAAGAAGTTTGATATCTTCATTGGGAATCAAACCCTGCAGGATGGGAGCAATCGAATCATAAAAATGTTTGAGATAAACTTCTTCTTTGTCTGTAATAGCCGTCAAATTAATCTTTTCATTCCACTCGACCAAGAGCTCAAAATAACGTTCAAATTGGTTCTTTTGCTGGTCAGAAAGTGGAAGATTTTGCTCAGCTAGTAGGCTGTAAAATGTTTCTGGTTTCATAGTCGTTTCCTTCTCTAGTATCATCTTATTTTACCATATTCGTTAAAATTTTGATATACTGGTATTAATCTAAAAGCAGAAAGGAATAAGATTATGACTTGGATTATTCTTGGAGTTTTGGCTCTGATTGTTATTTTTGTGATTGTTAGCTATAACGGTTTGGTTAAAAATCGTATGCAGACCAAGGAGGCTTGGAGCCAGATAGATGTTCAGTTGAAGCGTCGTAATGATCTCCTCCCAAACTTGATTGAAACAGTTAAAGGCTATGCGAAATATGAAGGTTCTACTTTGGAAAAAGTAACAGAACTTCGTAGACAAGTAGCCGCAGCAACTTCACCGGCAGAAGCTATGAAGGCCAGTGATGCCCTTACCCGCCAGATTTCTGGTATCTTTGCAGTAGCAGAGAATTACCCAGACTTGAAAGCTAGTGCTAACTTTATCAAATTGCAAGAAGAGTTGACCAATACAGAAAATAAAATTTCTTACTCACGCCAACTCTACAACAGTATTGTCAGCAACTACAATGTAAAACTTGAAAGTTTCCCAAGTAATGTCATCGCAGGACTATTTGGCTTTAAAGCTGCAGACTTCCTTCAAACGCCTGAAGAGGAAAAGGCAGTTCCTAAAGTTGACTTTAGCGGATTAGGTGACTAAGATGTTGTTTGATCAAATTGCGAGCAATAAACGAAAAACCTGGATTTTGTTGCTGGTTTTCTTCCTACTCTTGGCCTTGGTTGGTTATGCGGTTGGCTATCTCTTCATACGCTCAGGTCTTGGTGGCATGATTATTGCCTTGATTATTGGTCTTATCTACGCTCTGACCATGATCTTTCAATCGACAGAGATTGTCATGTCCATGAATGGGGCGCGTGAGGTTGATGAGCAAACAGCACCAGACCTCTACCATGTAGTAGAAGATATGGCCATGGTGGCTCAGATTCCTATGCCGCGTGTTTTCATTATTGAGGATTCTTCTTTAAATGCCTTTGCAACAGGTTCCAACCCGCAGAATGCAGCAGTCGCAGCCACTTCGGGTCTTCTGGCTATCATGAATCGTGAGGAGCTAGAAGCTGTTATGGGTCATGAAGTCAGTCATATCCGAAACTACGATATCCGCATTTCGACCATTGCTGTCGCCCTCGCCAGTGCCATTACCCTTCTGTCTAGTATGGCAGGACGGATGATGTGGTGGGGAGGCGCTGGTCGCAGACGGAGTGATAATGATCGCGATGGAAATGGTTTGGAGATTATCATGCTTGTTATCTCTCTCTTAGCCATTGTTCTAGCACCTCTCGCAGCAACCTTGGTGCAGCTTGCCATTTCCCGTCAGAGGGAATTTCTGGCGGATGCATCCAGTGTGGAGCTGACTCGTAATCCTCAAGGGATGATCAATGCCTTGCGTAAGTTGGAAAATAGCGAGCCGATGCATCACCATGTTGACGATGCCAGCAGCGCTCTTTATATCAATGATCCCAAGAAAGGTGGCGGACTTCAAAAACTCTTTTATACCCACCCGCCTATCTCAGAACGAATCGAACGCTTGAAACATATGTAGAAAAAATGGCTCTTTGTCAACTGTAGTGGGTTGAAGAAAAGCTAAAATAAGCTCCATAATATCCATAGGGGATTTACCCACTACAAATATTATAGAGCCGAAAAATATTTGAAGCAGGTGGATAGAAGAAATCACCTGCTTTTTTCTCGTCTTTTGAAAATGATGGACATTTTGAGGAT